>JANWXA010000186.1 GCA_025055465.1 Candidatus Kapaibacterium sp. | reverse complement strand
CCGTAATGAAGAGGGTAACATCCGTGGTATTTTCGAAGATCTGAGACATGTCGAGTCCATTACAAAAGAAGTGATATTTGTTGAAGGACACTCCAAAGACAAAACATGGGAAACCCTTAATCACGAAGCCCAATCCTACCAAGGTCCGATCCATCTCATACTTCTAAAGCAAAAAGGAAAAGGTAAAAAAGATGCTGTTCAGCTAGGTTTTTCTAAAGCAAGCGGAGCCCCAAAGTACAAAAACTACATTCGGTGGCTTCAGCATGCTCTTCCCAACTTGGAGCCGGTAGATTTGTCAATAGCACCCGACCCGCTTGCCTCCTTAGAAACCTGTTCAGGGCTGGTGCTAACGGGCGGACCTGACATTGCTCCGAGACGGTATGGGCATCCGGAATATGAACCTCTCTGCACTGAACCACCGGATGAAGCACGAGACGAACTGGAGATGCATCTGGTAGAGCATGCCATCGAGCGGCTTCAGATGCCGGTGTTAGCTATCTGCCGAGGTGCACAACTCCTCAACGTTGCTTTCGGTGGCACCTTGCTGGCTGACATTCCAACGCAGAAGCCTACAGAGATTATCCACTGGAAAACCGGTGAGAGCGATTCCTATCATCCCATTACGATCTTTCCGGCTACGCTGCTGTGGAAGTACACGAGAACGGAATCAGCCGAGGTTGCCAGTGCACATCACCAGGCAGTTGCAGAGATAGCTCCAGTTTTTACTGTTACAGCCATTGCACCCGATGGTGTTGTCGAGGCCTTTGAGTGGGCAAATCCCCAGGGGCGAAGCTTCCTTCTGGCAGTACAGTGGCACCCGGAGAGAATGCCGTGGGCAAATCCCCTTTCTTCCTCCCTTGCTGAGCGCTTTGTGGTGGAAGCAGAGAGCTACGCCGCGATGTTCAAAGAAGGTGGTTAGGGGACAAGCTCTCCTCGCTCGCCTGGTTCAGGGATATGGTGCGTCGAAAAGTTCGCGGCAATATTGTAATTTTGCATCCAAACACCGCGGGAATAGCTCAGTTGGTAGAGCACGACCTTGCCAAGGTCGGGGTCGCGGGTTCGAATCCCGTTTCCCGCTCAGCGACGCGAGTCGCCACTTCCTCTTTATGCTGCATGCCTTGCCATCACCTTCCCTGATGGCAGGGCATTTTTTTTACACGAACTTTCCCCTTGGGACGTTTTTTGCCTTGCAGTAAGTAGTATTGGGCGGTGGGGCTGCAGCGCACAACGCTACGAGGTAAGCTTGGACTTAGCAGTATAGTTCTGGTATGCGTTGCTTTGCTCCGCTATTCTTGTTTGTCTCTGCGACAGTTGTATGGGGAGCGTATTTGTTACCGGGGGTGCGAGTTCTTGTCTCTTCACCAACGGAATTGCATTTAGTGTATCAGGTAGTGAGGGATGGGACAACGCATGAACTTCCAGGATTTATTCCCGTTGTAGGGGCAAGTGTGCGAGGCCGCTCCGAAGCGGATTGGGTACAGCCAGTTGTGGAATTCCCCATCTCCGTGCCTGGGCCCAACGGTGTCGTAGGGGTTGAACTCCTTCGCCTGCTCAGCCATCGCCACCATGGCCTGCCCCCCACTGTACAGGAGTTCGTTCGTCGCTTCGGCGGTGCAGCTCCAATAGCCAGTGTTCCAGAGGGCTGGATAGATGTAGTCTATGGCGGCATCGCGCGAGATCGCCATATTGCTTATGTCCGTATCCGATGCGCCCGTCCGCTCCCCGAGCAGAAAAGTACGGAGGTGCTGGAAACTGTGGAGTTCCGCGTCCGCTTTGCACCTGGTGCTACCATAGTGCCTCCGCTATGGAAGAAAGAGCCAACACAGGGGCTGCGCCTCACCCTCAACGACGAGGTAGCTATTCAATGGTACTCTGCACCTGCAGCAGGAATGGAGCGTCGGGCACTTCCTACCTCCTGGAGCCAACTCTCTTCTGGAAAATGGCTCCGCGTTGGGATTCGGGAAGAGGGGATTTATCAAATCACAGCAGAGCGGCTACGCCAACTAGGTATCCGGATTTCCCCTGATGAGATTCCCACGCTAAAGTTGTTGGGGACTGGTGGGGAACCTCTCCCGGAAACAATTTCTCAGGCACTCGAGGAGCAGGTTGTAGAGCAACCTATTATTGTACGTACAACCGAAAAAGGCGAGCTGCGCGATATTCTCTTCTATGGTGCGGCTGCATTTGGCTTTCGCTATCGTGATGGCTCCTTCGAACATTTTCTCAATCCTTACTCAGAGGTCAATTACTACTTACTGACGTGGGGTGGACGACCTGGACTGCGGGCATCCCCCATTCCCCCACCGAAATCGGATTCGGTGGTGCGCCCCAGCTTCTATGTGGCGAGAGTCTTCCGGGAGGACGAGCTATACCAACCGTTCGCGCTGCCCTCCGGACGCGATTGGTTGGGTCCGTTGGTGGATCCCGCTGTTCCCGTCGTATACACAACTCTACTGCCCGATCTGGAGCGTTCTGGAGAGGTGCTCTACCGGTTCGTTGTTGTCAACCGCGCAACGGTACCAGCGCAGTTCCAGGTTTTTGAAGGGGGGCATTCTATATGGAGCGGTACCTTGGGTGCCGTTTCCGGGTATACGGAGGCAGTAGCGACTCCAGCAGTGTCCGTCGGGCTCCCTGCTGCTCGGATCGCTGCAGATAACCGAAGTGTAGTGCGGTTCACTTACGGCGCCGCCGGTGCATCAGGGTTGGGACATGTCGATTGGCTCGAGATCCATTATCCGCGCCGCTTTGTAGCTGTCAACAATACGCTGGAGTTTTTCACCGAACCCTCCTGGGAGGGTGTTCTGGAATTTAGCATAGCCGGCTTCTCGGGAGAAGAACGTTGGGGATTCGAAGTTACCGATCGGCGGAGGCCTCGGCTATTACAGAACTTAGCTGGTTCGCCCGATGTCTTTGTTTTCCGTACAGAGCAGCATCGGGGCAATCCGCGGCGATTCTTTATTAGTGGTCGTCTGCTTACGCCCGTCCTTGAACGGGCAGAGATTCAAGGGCTTCGCGAGCAGCAATGGGGAGTTCCCCTCATTATTATCACCCATCGGGACCTCCAGGCTTCGGCACAAGCATATCGTCGTTATCGTGAGGCATCAGGGATAGCCAGCGTTATCGTACCAGTGGATGCCATCTTCGACGAGTTCGCGGCGGGTATGCCTGACCCAACCGCTCTGCGGAATTTTCTCGCCTACGCCGTAGCTAACTGCCAACCCCCACCCCGTTATGTCTTGCTCTGGGGCAGTGGCCACCATGACTACAAGGGCATTACAACACGCCGCCCCAGTTATGTACCGACATACCAATCCACACTAGCCCTACCGTGGAGCCAGCACGTTTACTACAACGCTGTTAACAGCTACACAACTGATGACTTTTACACATGGCTGCAGGGGGAAGATCCCCTTCCAGACATCGCGCTGGGACGGCTTCCGGTCAGCTCTGAGAGCGAAGGAAACGCTATGGTAGAAAAGCTCCGTTCTTACGAGCTCCGGTCTTCCCAAGGAGT
>JANWXA010000185.1 GCA_025055465.1 Candidatus Kapaibacterium sp. | reverse complement strand
AAGTTCAGCCGATGCACACAGAACTCTCCGGGCCTATTGAGGATGTCTTTTTAGCCCTGCGCAGGGCTTTCGAGGCCGCAGCTCACTATGGAATCACCGTCATGACTCTCACGCTGACAAACGCATGCTTGCCTCAGGCCCGGTAACCCAATGTGTGGCTTTGCTATATCCTTGGAGCTTCCCGTGTGCTGGTTTGCTGTATCAGCGGACCGGATAGAGCTTGCGGGGACCGAGGCCCTGGACTTCCTTCATCGGATGAGCACTGCTGAGCTGGCAACACTACCTGTGGGTGAGGGGCAGGCTACAGTTTTTACAACCGAAAAGGGGCGTATCAAAGACGTTGCCTTCGTGTTCCACAGAGAGCTGCAGGCCGTGGAAGTTTTCTGCTCTGAAGGAGTGGGGTTATCCCTGTTGCAATGGCTTCGCCGGTTTCTCTTCACAGAGGATGTGCGGTTGTACCCGCCTCAGCGCTGGACTGGGGCAGCAATCCACGGGTTTCACTCTGACGCTGCTTTACAACAATTAGGGCTTGTGCCCCCAACGGGAAGGGGTTGGGGCTCTGGGTACGCAACCGCGGTACGTGGAGTACCCATTCGCTGCTTCCGAGTGCCGCCATTCATGGGGGCTGCAGCATACTTCCTTTTAGTACCGGAAGTCCAGGCAGCCGAATGTGAGCAACTTCTTCTGACAGCCATAGGCAGACCGCTCGCTCCAGAACAGGCGGAGGTCTTTCGTATTTTCGCCGCCCAAGGTCGTTACGGCGCTGAATGGAGCGAGGAGTATAACCCTCTTGAGGCCGGACTGGCACAGCTTGTCAGCACGAGTAAGGGATGCTACGTCGGGCAAGAAGTGCTTGCCCGCCTGGAAACGTACAGTAAAGTGCAGCGCCACCTCATACGTTTGTGGAGTCCTGCACCGGTAAAGCCTTCGCAACCTTTTTATGTAGAGACGCAGACCGTGGGTATTCTGACCAGCGCAGCTCCCGTTCCAGAGCAACACTTGTGGATAGCCCTGGGATATGTTCGCCGCGAGTGGGGGCAAGCGGAGGAATTCTGGACCGAAGGAAGCGCAGGCGAACGGGTTCCTCTTTACCCTGTCCGAGCAAGGTAGGGGAGGGGAGGCATGCCGCGAGTTCTCATCACTGGTGCTGCACGTCGCCTGGGGAGAGCCCTGGCAGAGGGATTCGCTCAACGCGGCTGGGATGTGGCAATCCACTATTGGCACTCGGAAGCAGAAGCACGGGAATTGGAGGACAAGCTCCAGAGCTACGGTATTCAGACCCTTACGGTACAGGCCGACCTGCGTGTTCAGGAGCATGTCTGGCGAGCGCTGACAGCAGTGGCCGAATACTGGGGGGGACCCCCCGAAGTCTTGGTCAACAACGCTGGCGTCTACCCGCCACGACACACTCTCACTGAACTAAGTCCAGTGATATGGGAGAATGCCCTGCAGGTCAACCTTACAGCGTGTCTCTACGCCAGCCAGGCCTTTGCCTCCCTCCAACGCGGGGAGGGAAAAATTGTCAACATTGCCTCTCTGGGGGGACTCCGAACGTGGCGGCAACGTACAGCGTACAACGTTTCTAAAGCTGCTCTGCTACAGTTGACCCGGAATCTTGCTCTTGAGCTTGCCCCCCGAATTGCCGTAAATGCCGTCTGTCCGGGTGTTCTGGTGTTGGACCCCAGCGAGAAGCCTACTGTTGGAGCTGAGAGTATTCCTGCAGGGAGATACGGGACTGCGCAAGATGTCTTCGATGCCGTATACTTTTTCGCTACGACAACCCCCTACATTACAGGGCAATGGCTAAGCGTGGACGGTGGGTATCACTTGGTACGTTGAGAGACACCATGGAGAATAAACTGCCCACGGGACAGCGTTCGCCAAAAGCGTATGACAACGCGGAGTTTTTACACAGTCGCGATGCCCGCGTCCTCCGTATTCTGGCAGAGTACCTATATCCAGAACAGCGCTTTCGAAAGCTCCGAGTGCGCAACACAGTGGTTTTCTGGGGATCGGCGCGCTGTCTTTCTGAGGAAGAGTTCCAACATCAGTGGAATGCTTTACAAGCTCAACGTGAATGGCACAGCGAGCGGGATGAAGAGCTCTTGAGCCGCCAACAAGAATTAGAACGCATCCGTCCTCTAACGCGCTACTACGAGGAGGCGCGCCTCCTGGCACGGATGTTGACCGAATGGTCATTGACCCTGCCTCCTACGCGCCGCTTTGTCGTCTGTTCTGGCGGTGGTCCTGGAATTATGGAGGCTGCAAACCGCGGGGCTTACGAAGCCGGGGGCATTTCTATCGGCTTAGGGATCAGTCTTCCCTACGAACAGTCCCCGAACCCCTACATCACGCCAGAGCTCAATTTTGCCTTCCACTACTTTTTTATGCGCAAGTTCTGGTTCGTCTACCTTGCCAAAGCGATGGTGCTGTTCCCTGGTGGCTTCGGCACCATGGACGAGCTGATGGAAGTCCTCACTCTGGTGCAGACCCGGAAGATTCGCCGTCGCCTTCCGGTAGTTCTCTATGGCGAGGATTTCTGGCAGAAAGCGATCAACTTCGACTACATGGCCGAGCGTGGGGTTATTGCCCCGGAAGACCTTCGGCTGTTTGTGTACGTCAATACTCCTCGCCAAGCCTTTGAGTATCTGCATGAGCATCTGCGTACTGTCCATGGATTGGGGGCACCATACGAGGAAGCACCGTAGAGCAACCCGAGGGAAGACAATGCATGTAAGGTACTTGCTGTTGTTCGTTCTCACAGTTACTGTCACCTACGCCGCCGGGCAACTCCGCCTGATACCGCAACAGCCTGCTCGCGGCGCTTCCATCTCAGTCGAATACATCCCGGACAGTCTCCGCTTCGCACCCGGTGAATATCTGTGGCTATATGCTTATGAGTTTACCGAACACCAAGCCTACCCGACCCTGCAGGAAGTTGCCCTGGAGTATCAGCCCACGACGGGCAAACACATTGCTGCCTTCCGGTTGGACACAGCGACCGTGTTCGTGCTATGCAAAGTAGGGAATGGCCGGGTCTTCGATACTCGCGGAGGGCAGCTTTGGGAAATTCTCATACATCGGGATGGAAGGCCGACCCGCGGTGCGCTGATTCGGGCAGCGCTCAGCCGCTTTGGAACGTTGCAGGAGGGTGGCTGGCGCCGAGTGCCGAACCTCTGGGAAGCTGAAAGCATGCTACAATCCGTTATCCAGACCTTCCCTGACAACTTCGCTGCTCGTGTTTGGCTCCTTGCCGTGCAGGGCCGATTAGGCCGTATAGATCGCTCTACACAGCAAGAGAGCTTACGGAAGTTACTCCAGCAGCCTTATCCAGAAAATAGCGAAGCAGACATTCGCGCCGCTCTATGGGCGCTCAGCACCCTCCGCGAACGTCAGCGCCTGGAGTTGACAGAGGAACGCGTTGTGCGGGATTTTCCACAGTGGGAATTGGCCCAGGAAATCCTTATGGTGCGGCTCAACCGAGCAGCAGTTGTGCAAGAACACACCGCAACTGCTCGACGCTTTTTG
>JANWXA010000184.1 GCA_025055465.1 Candidatus Kapaibacterium sp. | reverse complement strand
AGAGAGGATGGGTGTAGGGTGTCAGTGCCATAGATGGGGCCAACTCCTTCGTATCGGCCTTGCTCTGTGGGGTTCGGTTGCTGTAACACACCCTGCCGAATTCCGGAGCGACAGTGAGGACACGATTTCGCGTCCCCTGTTTCGCATACTCGGCCCCCAGGGACAGGGGCGGGCGTTGCTAAGCGACAGCCTGGCGCGAGTGCTTCACAAGTACGACCTACCGTGGCGGTCCTATATTGGACTTTCGGAGCTCCTGCTCCAAAGTCCGTTGCTGACTGTTCTTCACACAGGCGAGGCTGCAGGATGGCATCTCCTGGCTTTTGGACGGGTGCCGCCACAGGGGGTTGGATTGAGCCTCAATGGACGTCCATGGCAAGAGCCAACCTTCGGGGTGCTCTCACCTGAGTTATATCCGCCTGAATTCATAGAAAAGGTAGAGCTTCTGAAAGGCACTGAGGCTACAGTGTTGGGCTGGAATGCCTTGGGGATAGGTCTCAATATCGTGGAACCGGAGTGGAAGACTGGCTACCTTCATTCTCGCCTGTGGTACTTGAATGCTGCTTACGGAGTCGGAGGCTCCGATGGGATGCTACTCCTTGTTCCCCACCCACGATGGGAGGTCGTGGCAGGTTACCGTCGCTTGAGCTCGGATGGGCGTTTTCCTAACGGTTGGAGCAGTGGCTGGAACACACGCGTACGGCTCCGCTGGACTCCCACACCAACAATCTCGATTGCTGCCAGTGAGCTCTTCACTCATTGGGTTATGGGGCTCAATGGTGGTATGGATGCGGCGGCTTCTCCAGCATGGTGGGACGAGCTTACAGCGCGTCCTGTATCGGGCGATTGCAATGCGCGCCTCTATAGACATGATGTGACGTTGACAACCACCTGGCACCCGAGTTCTGGTTCTGCCATCGTGGGCCAGATATGGTATACGCCAACCCTCTGGCAGTGGCGTCTTGAGGACGGATTTCGAGATACCGCTGTTGCCGATTTTCGTTCACACGTTCGCTGGCATAACTGGCAGGCTGGAGCACGGTTTCATTGGGAGTTGTCTTCTGCTCAGTCAACTTTGTGGGCTGCAGGATTGGTGGGGCTCTGGGGGTACACCCCTGAGCTTCCCTTTGCCCAGCGTTCTGTGCAGCGACAACTGGCTGGTTATCTACTGCAGCGGTTTGCTGTTTGGGGGATTCGTGTGCAGGCAGGTGTGCGCCTGCTCTTCGATGGTGTACGCTTGTATAGTGGTGGGGGTGCTGGGGCAAGTGGGGTGTTTGCGGACGGGTGGTGGTGGCGCTGGGATTTTTCGCAAAGTGTGCGCCTTCCCCTGGCAATAGGAAATGGGGCTGCGGAAAGACTATGGCAGATATGGGGGGAAATGGGATGGCGTTCCCAGTCATGGCAAGGCGAGTTGGGGATTGTTGGGCAGCGCTTGCTGAGCTCCCCCTCTGGGGCCGTATCTCGCTCCGTTTTCTCTCTCTCCCACCTCAACCCGGGATGGTCCTTGCTAACATGGACATCTCTGCGCGCCTCGTTGCCCTTTGGCTGGGTAGGATTTTCGGGAGTGGCGCAGCCGGTCGCTGAACACTCCTGGCGGACGTTTCGAACTGTTGCGACTGTTGGATCTGAGAGGCAGGTCGGTGAAAGTCAGGTACAGGTGGAGCTGTGCTGGGAATTGTTGCGGGCCCCCGCCCTGCGGGCATTACCACCGGCGTGGCCCCTTCAGCCAGTGTCAATGCCGCGAGTGTGGCACCACTCGGGGGGCGAATTCCGGTTAGCCGCACGTCTCGGGATGGCATATCTTCGGCTGTGTTTGCGGAATCTTTTCGACACTGCCTGGTACCGAATGCCCTGGTACCCTCAGCCGGGACGCAGCCTCCTGTTCGAACTGAACTGGAGTTTCAGCGATTGAGAAACTCCTAACGACCGAGGGCACGCTCGTAGTCCGTGCCGTGCTTAGGATCCAATGCCCGCAAACGGGCAAGAAGCGTTGGCGAATTCCACTCGCGAAAGAGCTCGATGAGCTCTTGGTACTTGGCGTCGAAAAACAGCTGTAGGGCTAAGCTGGGGGTACTCAAACGTTCTTTGAACAGTAAGAGATTTGTCAAAAGGCTGTCTATCGTGGAGGGAGAGCCTTGCTTCTGTACCAGCCGCTCCAACCCGTCTACGTGATAGGCAAAGAGGAAGCGGCGAAAGGGTTCAAAGCGGGGATGGAGCAGTTCGGCACTGAGTGCAAAACGGCTGAACTGACCTGGTTCGGTAAAACTCTCGAAGCCCTTGGCGTTTTGGGCAGCGGCAATTTGGGCAATCTGGTGGGCCTTCTGAAAGTACGGTGTTCCCGACAGCTCCTCATAAGTATCGCTGTCTAAGCCGATAGTGATTAAGGCGTAAAAGTCCACTATCGTCAGCAGCGGGTCATAGCGTAGAGGTTGATAGGTCAGGAAGGCACCACGGGCGTACGTGAAGCTCCAATAGGGATCAACGATGCGGAAGAGGGGCGTCGTTGCTCCGGTTGCCAGGGTTCGAGCAGACTGGAAGACCAGGCGGGCCGTGTACCATGAGGTACTTTTTCCGGTCACAATGATAGTAAGCTCCACAGGGATACGTTCCCCTTCCCACTCTCGATCGCCGAAGCGTTGGGTATTGAGATAGGTTTCTAAATCTTGCTGTAGGGGGGCAATGTCATGGCGATGCTCCGGGGGTAGAGCATCGGTGATCAGGGTGACACGAGCGTTGAGCTCTTGAGCCCACGAGAGAGTAACGCCGCAAAGGCAGGCAGGAAGGAGCAGAAACAGTATCTTTGCCATCCGAGGGATGGGCATGCTTCTTGCCACCACAAAGATACGTGCTCTGGTCCTTTTAGCGGCGCTCATGATCTTCGAGCTGCCGATAATGGCTCAGCACAGTGGGGTTGGTGCGCTGAGTCCCGCGCAGCTTCCCAACCCGGCGATTCTGGCTCAGTTTGATCGGGGCTGGATGTGGGTGGGGTATGAGCCATCCCGTTTTGGCCTGCCTGGCCTGAATTGGACTTATGGAGGGATAGCGGTACCTCTGGTGGAAAAGTGGCGTGGTTCTGTGGAGCTGTGGGGGAGAACAGCGGAAGGATTTTCACAGTTGCGAACACGAGTTTCCGCCGCGGCGCTCATGACTGAGTTCTTTGCGGTGGGAGCGACTGTGGAGACATCTCGGTACTCTGTTGTGGGGGTGCCAACCCGTTGGTGGGGAACGATGGATGTGGGCACATGGGTACGATTTACCCGAGCGTTGTTGGGTGGGATTGCAGTGCAGAACGCTCTGATGGTGGGAGGGCACGTAGAGCAGCGCTTTGGAGTAGGTGTGGGGTGGAGGGACAGACTGTTTGCGTTAGGATTTGATGCCGTTATTGCAACATTCAGATTCCCCAACACCACTCTTCTCCTCACCACCACTCCTACCGATAGAGCCTCCTTTGCTCTTCAAGTCAGTACATCCCCGCCGCAGCTTCAGACGCTACTGTGTCTGTCCATGTACGAGGTCATACTCGAGCTGCGGTTAGCCTTC
>JANWXA010000183.1 GCA_025055465.1 Candidatus Kapaibacterium sp. | reverse complement strand
TACAGCTGCTCGTTGTAGCCGCCAACCCGCTCAAATGCCCATCGCCGTACGATGTGGCACTCTCCCCGTCCGATGCCCAATCCACAGGCGTTGAGGAGTGCGAAGTAGCGATTGTAGAGGCTGTGGAAGGCTCGGTCCTTCCACACAGCTACGGCTGGATGGACGTATACAGGGCATGCCAGAGCTACTTCGTCCGGCGCCTCTTCCGCCCAGCGGTGGATGTACCAGAGGAAGTGTTCGGGATCGGCCGGGACGGAGTCGGCGTTGAGGAAGACAAGGATGTTCCCTTGGGCCATAAAAGCCCCCCAGTTGCGCCCCTGAGCGATGCTTTGACGGCGAGTGCCTGTATACTGGATGACTATGTCGGCATGGGAATGAGCGATCTGTAGTGTAGCGTCGGTACTCCCGCCGTCACTGATAATGAGCTCTGCTCCATGCTTTCCCCGCAAGGTTTCGGGGAAGTGCGCAAGAGTTGCAGGGAGAACGTGTTCTTCTTGTAATGTGGGCAAGATGATGCTGAGCTGAACCGTGTCCGGGGCAGGCCGGCGGTGTGTCCAAATGCGTGCCTCCGGTGGTAGGCGGATTGGCGACGCAGTAGTTGGCGGTGCGGTGTAAGATCGTAATGAAACACCTTCCATCGTCACTCCAAAAGGTCGCGCACCTGGTCTACAAAGACCGTTATGGTGGGGGCTTCTGGAATGGGGCGGACGATGGGCAAGGGAGGAATTTCCGGTACTATTCGAATGCGCTCTTCCCCGTCCCGGACACCGGGCAACAAGTGCTGGCGCACCGCTTCTGCACGAGCATTGAGAAGCTGGTTCGCCCGTTCCAGGAGTGTTGGAGGGGCTGCAGGTACAGCTCCTTGTTTGCCTCGCTTCCGTGGGCCCTTGCCTGGCTTTGGCTCTGTAACGGAGGTCTCCAGCATTCGGGTGTCCAAAATGGAGACGTGTACGTTGATGCGAAGGGAGCGGTTTCGGTTGAGCAACTGTTTGAGCTCGTCCAAAGCTGGATAGGTGGAAGGACGCAAAACGGCTCTGCCGGGCTCGAAAGCATGGAGGCGGAGAAGTTCCATCCCCGGCCGTAAAAGGCGGACACGGAACGTGTGCGCTACTTCCGCGTATTCCTTGCTGGGGGGCAGTTCGATCGTGTCGCTTTGGCGAAGGACGTTGTAGCCACGAAAAGTTACAATGTAGCGTCGGCCAGGCTGTAGAACTGCTTCAAATGTCCCAGTTCGAGAATCTGAGCGTCCCTGCTGGAGTATTTTGCCGCCGAGATCTCGCAGCTCGAAATCTGTCCCGACTGGGGTTCTCGTCTGCTGGTCAACCACAGTTCCCCGCAGCAGAGTAACAACCTTCAACTGAGTATGAGCTACTGATAGGCTTACAATCCCCCAGAGGGTTATGCGACCGAGCAGGTACATAGGCGCATTCTCGTGTTGTTATGACGACTTGCCTTTGAGGAACGCTTCCACGCCGATGCGGAATTCTTCTGTTGTGCGGGCTAAGACGTTGAGCCCGGCGGCATAGTGAAGAGCGCTCTCCGGTGGCATGCTCTGAACGGCGCTCAGGATGGCCTTCGTAAGCTGAAGTGAAGCGGTGCTATATGAGGCCAATCGCCGGGCTAATTCCTCCACGAAAGCATCCAGTTGCTCGTCCTCCACCACGTAGCCCACAAGCCCCAGCCGTTCAGCCTCTTCGGCAGAGATGAGCTCAGCCGTCAGTAGCAGGCGCCGGGCCCGCTGCTCGCCAATCTTGTGGACCAGGAGGACGCCGACGAGCGCCGGGACGAATCCTAACCGGACCTCGGAGTAGCCGAAGCGGGCGCCGTTGCGTGCTGCTACGATGATGTCGCAGGCACTCGCTAACCCACAACCGCCAGCGATGGCCGGACCATGCACTTTGGCAATCGTGGGCTTAGGGTACGTGTAGAGCTGCCAGAGGACCCGCATCAGGAGTTCCGAGTCGGCAAGGTTCTCCATCGGTGTGAACTGCGTCAACTGGTGCAAGTAGGCCAGATCAGCCCCCGCACAGAACGCTGGCCCGGCTCCCTCTATGACGAGCACCCGTACGTTGGGCTCCTCCTGCGCCTGATGGAGTTGGAGGCTGAGTTCCCGGAGGAGCTCCGGGCTGAGAGCATTCCGCTTCTCTGGGCGGTTGAGTCGGAGCCGACGGTAGCCTTCAGCAGGCAAGACCTCTATGAGCGACATTCCGAGTCCTACGGCTGTCCTACGGGAGGCGCACGACGATTTGATGCCACAACGAGTGGACCGAACTGAGCCGCACCAGCAGGACTCCAGCGGCGCTTGCCGGCAACGGAAGACGGATGGGCCCAGCAGACAGGGGAAGCGCTTCCCGCCAGAGGCAGCGCCCCAGGAGGTCCCAGACTTCGAATGTCCATACTCCCCCAGCAGGGAGTTCGCCGATGAGGAAGCCGTCGTGGTATGATATCGCCAGGCGAGTTGGCTGTGAAATCGGCTCAGGAGAGGGCAAGGTCCGAGCATACCGGGCGCACTCACGGAAGAGCTCGGCGAGCGCAGCAGGGCTTTCTGCAGCACCAAAGCAGAACAAAAACTGCCGCTGCTGGTTGGGTTCCCAGACACCGCGGAAACGCACTCCAACGGCGAGCGCAACGTCGCCTGTGCTGTCGTATTGGAGGCGGTTGCCACTGTTGAGCAATCGGAGCTTCTCTGCCGTGGTCAGCCCATCTCCGTCGTAGAGGAGGGCAGTGCTGAAGCCCGCACGTTGCACCTCTGCCTCGGGGGTCAGTGCAACGGCGCATGCTCCAACAATGGGTGAGCCCGAATGCTCTATGACCTCAGCTCCATGCGGCAGCTCAACTGTCGGCTCCTCTGCTTCTGGAAAGAGGCGGACGCGGTCGCTGCGGCCAGCAGGGCTCAGGTCCCAGTCCATCACATATCCGATGGTGATATCGCGGAGCGGAATGCCAGCAGTATTCCAGACGGTGACCAGGAAGCCTGCAACACCAGAGCTCTCCGCAACGAAGCCAAGGAACCGCTGCTGAAGGGTCAGCCCAATCCGGCTTCCGGGCGAAGCGTTGGCGTCGCTGATGAGGTTGAGCTCTTCGTTGGGTTCGACGAATGGTTTCAGGACAGCGAAGTCTCGGTCACGTGTAAAGCCGGAAGGCGCAGCGCTGACGGCACGACCACGGAGACTGTCGGTAGCGAGCAGCCCGCCGCCGTAGAGCAAAGAGCAGACCTCCCGGTAGCGGAAGCCGCTCCCCTGAGCATTCGTGGGGTAGTCTGCAAAGCCGAGCGCTCCATCGTCGGCAACGCTGAACTCTGCCGTGCCGTTGGCGAAGGTCATCGTGGTGGGGGTTGGGACGAGCGTGACGAAGAGGGCATCACGGTACTCCCCGCTACTGTCGCGAAGTTCCAGGCGAAGGAGCACAGGGTCTGCAGATGTAGCAGTGACGACGGCACGGAAGGGACCGAGTTCACAGGGGGAAGCGGCAGGCAGCGTGGGCACTTTGCGTAGCGTATCCAAGGGGCGGAGCGCTGAGCTGGAGTCAGAGCCGAAGTGGAGTGTGCAGAT
>JANWXA010000182.1 GCA_025055465.1 Candidatus Kapaibacterium sp. | reverse complement strand
GCGCATGTACCCGCCTGAAACCCCAGGCTACGAGGAGATGTACCTGGCCTTGGTTCGCGCTTTTCTTCAGTATGATCACCCCGATAGTGTGGCTGCTGTTTTTCGGCAGTATCCACGCGTGCCTGCTGCTGCATATGCCGAGTTGGCCAATTACTGGCTGGAACGCCTGCAACCAGGAAAAGCCGAACCATGGATACGGCATATGGTGATGAGCTACAACCAGCAACGTCATGCCCGAGTCCATCAAAAACCCAAGTATCTAAGCACCCCCGAATGGGAAAAGGGGAATCGCGTTCTGCAGGCCTTCATCCGCGCAACCGAAGCCCGCTTCTTACGGCAGAGCAAACGCATAGAAGAGGCAATCCAGCGTTTCCAAGAAGCATGGTCGCTTTACCAGGAAGATGCCCCGGTCGAGCTCCTCGAACAGCTTGTGGAGGCCTACCGCGTTGTTGGACAACACAAGAATGCCTACTCCGTTTGCGTGCAGGCTATCGTACACTCCCAGAGCAGCGACACCTTATGGACACAGTTCCGGGAGCTCTTTCTTCAGGTCGTGCAGAATGACTCTGCTGCACTCCAAGACGAAATGTTTCGCCTCCAGGAACAGGCTGCCCAGCAGCGCCGTCATCGCCTCCAGATGGAGCTATTAGAGTGGGAAATTCCCAGCACCGTGTTGGATGCAGTGATTGCTACGCCCCATGGTGATACTATAAGCCTGCGCCGCCTCCAGGGCAAAGTCGTCTTAGTAGACTTCTGGGCAACCTGGTGCCGCCCCTGTATAGAAGCCTTTCCCTACTTGCAGAAACTTTGGGAGCTATATCGCGAGCGCAGTGATGTCGCTTTTGTAGTGCTGAATGTGTGGGAGCGAACCGACGAGCGGTACAAGCACGTTCGCGATTTCCTACAGAACAACCCTCAGTACACCTTCCCCGTCTATGTCGATGAGCGCGACATCCTCCCCGTCGGACTGGGAATCCCCGCCATTCCGACACAACTGTTGATAGACCGCCGCGGGCGTATCCAGTTCCGGAAGGTTGGTTACAGCTCTGTTGCGGCTTACTTCCGAGAGCTGCAGGACTGTGTGGAGGTGCTACTACGGCAGCCGTAAGACAACAAGGGAGAGAGCGATGCGCAGGTATTCTGTCGTTGGCATCCTGCTCATAGGTCTTCCCTGCATAGCTGTTGCCCAGCTCACCGTAAGCATTTTCGGAGGGCTTGCTACCCCCAGCGAGGCCATCAACGATGTATACAATCGCAGCAATATTGGAACGGGTGATACACTGCGTGACCTTATTCGCGATGCCGCGCGAATGGGCTATCAATTAGGGCTCCGAACACAGACTGGCCTCTCCGATCGCTTCCATCTTATCAGTGGAATCGCTTTGGTGCGTTTTCCCCAGAGCCGTATCTATGTAACGGACCCACGGACCCGCGACACTATCGTGGTGCTCACTGCTGTACAAAACCTGATCCCCATAACCGCAGGGATCCGATTCACGCTTCTACCGAGCTTACTCCGCCTCCATGGAAGTGCCCAACTAAGCTACACGATCTTGAACTCCTCTACTGACATAGAGCGTGGGACCCTCTCCGTACCACTCGCCATCGGCACGCAGAACAATCACCGCATCGGCGCTGATGTCGGTATTGGCGCCGACATTGGGCTGGGCCCCGTGGGCATAGGGGCAGAGGTGCGGTATGCCGTCAGCAATCTTATCGGACGGGTAGGCGGAGAAGCACAGAAAAACTACCTTTCGCTCTTACTGGTCCTAACTTTGGGGTTATAGCTATAACGCTAACACCGCTGCCCGCTCCTTCGGGGTCAATATACGCCACTCACCTGGTCGCAGACTCCAAAGCTCGAAGTCCCCGATTTGAACCCGGATAAGCCGAAGCGTAGGATGTCCAATAGCAGCGGTCATTCGACGGACTTCATGGTATTTGCCTTCCGTTAACTCCAGTGCCAGCCAGCTCGTTGGCACAGTCTTCCGGAAACGGATTGGTGGAGTTCGAGGTGGGAGGCTGAGTGGTGTCTCCAGCATCCATACCTGGCACGGTTGAGTCCGATATCCACCGGCAATCCGTACGCCCCGACGTAGCTGCTCCAGCGCCCCCTCCGTGGGGATGCCCTCCACTTGCGCCCAATACACCCGCCGATGGTGGAATCGCGGATGTAGCAGGCGATAATTGAGCCATGGCTCGTCGCTCAATAACAGTAGTCCTTCACTTTTTGCATCCAAACGCCCAACTGGGTACACGCCCTTTGGAAAGCCAAACCCAGCAAGCGTCCGAAACCGGGAACCTGGGATAGCGGTAAACTGTGAGAGCACACCATATGGCTTGTGGAAAGCAATCAACATAAGAACTTTGTGCCGTGAATCGGGCTCAGCCAAACACATTTGATATGGACGCATTCCACCGCAGCAACCATGCACTTGCAGATCTCATCATATTTCTCCAGCAGTCATACGCTGAACGCCTCCCGCTTATTCAGCAGCGGCTTAGGGAGTTTAGCCTCGTTGGACAGGATAGGGAAGCCACGTTTTACGAACTTTGCTTTTGTTTATGCACGCCTGCCACAAGAGCTCGCAACGCTCTGGCCCTTGTAGCAGCATTGCAAAGAAACCATTTCTATCATGCGCCAATGCCACCAGCAGAACTGGAGAGACTTCTGCGGATGCCATCTCATTATATCCGCTTTCACCGAACAAAGGCAAAGCGGCTTGCACTTGTGCATCTTATATTTGACCAGGTCTGGGAACTTTGCCGAAGCAGAAAGCCAGTCCCCCAAAAGCGGCAAGAGATCATGAGAATCGTCACTGGCTTCGGAATGAAGGAGGCGTCTCATTTCCTGCGCAATACTGGTGCTGGAGGCATTGCAGTCATAGACCGCCACATTGTCCGGTGGCTACAGCGGCTTGGCTATCCCGCGCTACTTCCTCAAAGAAACCGAGATTACGAGCAGTGGGAGGCTGTATTCATACATCTGGCTCAGATGCTTGGAATTCCCGTGGAAGCCCTGGACCTGCTGTGTTGGAGTCTCGAAACAGGCGAGATTTTGCGATGACCTGGAACGAGGAGCTTCGTGCACTGCTCGACGATCGCCGCCACAGCTCTACCGATCTCTTCCAAAGGTTCGTAGAGCTGTGTGACCGCATGGTGACTGCAGGGGTTTCAGCAGAAGGTCTCCGAAAGAGCGCACACCAGCTTGCGCAGGCGCATCCTGCTATGGGGCTCTTTTGGCATCTTCAGCAGCGCTTTGAGTCCCTATACAGAAGCAATGCCGTTCCGCAGGATTTTCTCGAGGCTGCTCATACCCTTGTTCAGAGAGTACGTCAACACACGGAGGCGGCCGCACACGCTACAGCAGCACATCTTCCCAATGGGACGACTATTCTCACACATTCTTCCAGCTCTCACGTTCGCTTAGTGCTCCAGTATGCAAGCGGTCTTGGAAAGCGCTTCCAGCTTCTGTGTACCGTCTCTGAGCCGGGGCGGGAAGGGGTCCAGCTGGCCCGATGGGCCTACGCTCAGGGCTTTCCCGTGACTCTTCTGGCCGAAGCTCAGGTCGGGGCATTTGTACCTGAAATCCACCTTTTTCTCGTTGGCTCGGATGCCCTCTGTACAGATGGAGTCTTACACAAGATTGGCACAGCGTTGCTGGCGTACCATTTGTGGCTGGAACATCGCCCCGTATGGGTTGTGAGTTGCGGGGAGAAGGCGGTGCCTCTTAGA
>JANWXA010000181.1 GCA_025055465.1 Candidatus Kapaibacterium sp. | reverse complement strand
AAGAACTCTAAGGGTGTATAGAGGCGAGCATCCCATGAAAGGCGCTGCCGCAGCACCTCAAAATCCTGCAGAGCCTTCTGACACGCCGCCAGTTCCCGTTGCAGTTGTTCGCATTCCATCGGGTCGCTATAAGGGTCTGAAGCGAGTACCTCTAACTGCCGCTGGAGGAACTGACACGCTGTTTGGAGCTGCCGCTGCCACCCGAGAGCACCCCCGAACCGATGTCCTCCCAGAACACGACGGCGCACGGCAACAGTGAGCAGGTTCATGCCATCTATGGGCTCTCCTGCCAGCCCTGTCAGGCGGACATACGGATTTTGAACGATCCGCTCCAGGTCGACACGTCGGAACCCGTTGAGGGACAGGGTCAGCAAGCTAACCACCGCGACAGCTATGGGAGACTGGACCAGCCAGAACCGATCAGTTACATTCGCTGGGATACCGTAGAGAGCAAATACTTCCCGAAACAGGGATGAGTAGCGCTCCGGCTGGCGCATGACAATAGCGATCTCATCCGGGCGGTAGCCACGGCGGCAGAGAAGTTCCTTCACCAGTCGGGCGATAGTGAAGACCTCTTCTTCTCGGTCTCGGCATTCCAGGATAGTCACCACCGAGGAGAACCCTGGGTGACGAATTTCCCGTTCCGTGTTGAAGAGCCATCGGCGTAAGTATGTCCCCAGGGGTAGAGAGATGCGTTCCTCCGGGGGGGTAAGCTCCGTCATGAACACAGGTTGATCAGCAGAGTAGGCCTCGTAGCCTACTTCCCGCAAGCGCTCCACTAATTCCTGAAAGTTGCCGAAGAGCGGTCCATTGTCCGGCGAGTAGTCTATACTAACAACGACGGGCATATCCTGCTGGGAAAGCACCTCGAGGAAAGCAAGTTCCGGGGGCCGAAACATCGAAAATCCTTCCAACAGGAGCAATCGTGCCGTTGGGAACAGCGTGTTCAGAGCCCGGCTCCCGCGTGCTATCAGCTCTTGTTTTACCAACAGCCAGCCCCGGGGCTCGTCCACAAGGCTGTTCCCCAAGAGCTCCTCATAGCCCCGAGCAAGGATAGCAATATCCCGAAGGCGTGCAGTGTCAACGGCAGGATTCCCGCCGTGCAGCGCTTCCTCAAGACGGGCGCTCAAGGTCGCAGCATCAACGCCATCCCGACGAATCCCATAAATAAGCTCCGCCAGCTGCTCCAACAAGGCCGGGGGCAAGGTAGTGGAACCTCCATCACGAAAAAAGAAAAGTTGGACTCGCTGGGCCGCTTCGTAAAAAAGTGCCAACCGATGCGCATCAGAGAGCACAATATAACGCCCTGGTAAGAACAGCTTTCCAAAGCACGTCCAAAGGAATGCCTCTAACGTAAACAGGGCAGGCTCAGGCGATGCCTTCCCATGAATTTCTGCTATCCAGCGAAAATACTTGCGTTTCAGCCACCGCACCCGTCGTTCCGTAGGAACTACACAGAGGAAAGCCTCTGGAGCATCCTCTGCTGCTGCCTCCCGCAGAAGCTGCTCCACCCGCATGTGCTTTCCCACAACATGCGGCAGCGACAACTGCGGCTGCCAGCTCTTCCAAGCCGCCGAGTTAAACAGAAGATACGCCACCGTTGTACGTCTATCTAAACTCGCTGCTTTTTTGCAACAAAATTGCGACTTTTTCGATAAGAGGTTATCTACACCGCAGATGTTTACCGGAATTATCGAGACTCGAGGGCAGGTCGCGCGCCGACAAAAGACTACACATGGATATCGGCTCTGGATCGCAGCCCCCGAACTCGTCCCCGAACCATTCCCTGGCACGTCCATCGCTGTCAACGGTGTCTGCCTCACCGTCGCCGAGTCCTGGGAGGCTGGATTCTGTGTGGATGTAATCCCGGAGACGCTTCGCAAGACCACACTCCAGTACCTGCGCAAAGGTTCTTGGGTTAACTTAGAACGGGCTCGCACGATAACCAGCCGGTTGGACGGACACTGGGTCCAGGGGCACGTAGACTGCACCAGTAGCATTTTGGCTGTGGAGCGCCCACCAGGCGAACACCGGCTTTGGATTGCGTTGCCACAGGAGTTTCAACAATATGCTGTTGTTCATGGATCCATCTGCGTTGATGGGGTCAGCCTCACAATCGCCCGCCTCCGCACGAATGCCTTCATGGTTGCGCTCATCCCCACAACACTACAGCGCACAACCCTGGGAAATCTACGCAAGGGCTCCCGAGTAAACCTGGAGTTTGACGTTGTAGCAAAATACATAGAAAACTTGCTGCGTCCGTACCTGCGCTTGTTCTTTCTGTAACCCCTCAGAGCGATGAAGCCCAAAGCCCGCACACTCGGCGAGCTGAAAATCTCTGGATACCGCCCTCTCTCGGTCAAGGAAGAGTTACGCCGCAACGTGATTGAAAAGCTTCGCCATCGGGAACCCCTGTTCCCTGGAATCATCGGGTTTGACGATACCGTTATCCCACAGCTTGTCAACGCTCTCCTGGCCAAGCATGACATGATTCTGCTGGGGTTACGTGGACAAGCCAAAACCCGAATTGCCCGCATGCTTATCAATTTCCTGGACGAGTATATCCCGATCGTGGCCGGCTCCGAAGTCAACGATAACCCCTTTTCCCCCATTTCCAAATACGCCACAGAACTCCTTGCTGAGATGGGCGAAGAAACTCCAATTGAGTGGATTCACCGTTCGGAGCGTTACGGCGAGAAACTTGCCACGCCCGACGTGACCATCGCCGACCTCATCGGAGATATCGATCCTATCAAAGCCGCTACACAGCGCCTGCAGTACTCACACGAAGGGGCAATCCACTTCGGTATTATCCCGCGAACCAATCGCGGCATCTTTGTCATCAACGAGCTTCCCGATCTTCAACCACGGATTCAAGTGGGCTTATTCAACATTCTACAAGAGCGGGACATTCAGATTCGCGGTTTCAAGGTACGCCTCCCTCTGGACATCTGCATCGTGTTTACAGCCAATCCGGAAGACTACACCCGGCGTGGCACCATCATCACCCCACTCAAGGACCGTATTCAATCCCAAATTCTAACCCACTACCCGCGCACGCTGGAAGACGCCATCGCCATCACCGAGCAAGAAGCCTGGCTCCACCGAGCCCCAGACATGGATGTCGTAGTGCCCCTGTACCTCAAGCAAATTGTGGAGAACATTGCCTTCATCGCCCGCACCAGTGAATTCATAGACCAAAGCTCTGGGGTCTCGACGCGATTGAGCATTGCCACCATGGAAGCCCTCGTCTCTAACGCTGAGCGCCGCTCAATAGCAACAGGCGAGCAGGTTATTGTCCCCCGAATTGTGGACTTCCACCGTGCCCTGACGGGCATTATCGGCAAGGTGGAGTTAGTCTTTGAAGGCGAGCAGGAGGGACCAATCAAGGTTGCAAAAGCCCTCGTGGGCCGCTCTGTACGGGAGACTTTCAAGCTCTATTTCCCTGACCCCCTGGCCCGCCCACGCCGCCGCGAGAGCTCCACCAGCCCCGAGCCCAGCATCTATACCGAGATTATCCGCTGGTTTGAGGCGGGCAATACAATCACTATTGACGACACAATGCCAACCCAGGCCTTTGTTCAGGAACTGGATCGTGTCCCTACACTGCGCCATTTAGTTGTAAATTATCTCAAAGTGGAGGAGCGTAACCCCTACGAGCTGGGCACAGCTATGGAGTTCGTCCTGGAGGCACTTCACCAGAATTCCAGGCTGGCAAAGGAAGAGCTGGATAGTGCCACAACATACAAAGACATGCTCGGCACTCTCTTCAGTAAACGAAG
>JANWXA010000180.1 GCA_025055465.1 Candidatus Kapaibacterium sp. | reverse complement strand
CAATCCGCTTATCCTGCTCGCGCAAACCCTCGTGCGCATCCACCACCACCGCTGCCACGTCACAGCGCTCCAGTGCGCGGAGAGTACGCACGACGCTATAGAGCTCGAGATTCTCCCGAATGCGACTCTGGCGGCGTAGTCCGGCAGTATCAATGAGCAGAAACTCCTCGCCATAATAACGGACGACGGTGTCCACGGCGTCTCGCGTTGTGCCGGGGATCGGGGTTACGATAACCTGCTCCCTACCCACTAACGCATTCACAATACTGGACTTGCCAACGTTAGGGCGGCCCAGAATTGCTACCTTAACCCGCACATCGGGTTCAGCCGAGACAGTTTCTGGCAACACATTGACGACAGCCTCCAGGAGGTCGCCCAGGCTCCGCCCACTGGCCGCAGCAATCGGATAAGGAGTTCCCAGACCAAGCTGGTAAAATTCCCCCGCCGCTAAATCCCAGTCAGCGGTGTCACACTTGTTAACGGCAACGAAGACGGGCTTCTGAGCAGCCCGCAGGAGAGCGGCCAATTCTCGGTCTATCGGATGGACTCCCTCGCGTCCGTCCACCACAAGCAGGATAACATCTGCCTCCTCGATAGCCAGAGCTGTCTGCTCTCGCACAGCCTGTGCAATAAGGTCGTCAGTTCCGGGTATCCAGCCGCCAGTGTCAATGACCGTGAAATACTTGCCGGCCCATTCGGCACGGGCGTAGAGCCGGTCTCGAGTCACACCCGGTGTTGGCTCCACTATTGCCCGCCGTTCCTGAATAAACCGATTGAAAAGGGTTGACTTCCCCACGTTGGGGCGTCCAAC
This sequence comes from Candidatus Kapaibacterium sp., assembly GCA_025055465.1. Classification (GTDB taxonomy): domain Bacteria; phylum Bacteroidota; class Ignavibacteria; order Kapaibacteriales; family HRBIN21; genus HRBIN21. Next base: position 3,072 of record JANWXA010000180.1, on the reverse strand, counting down.
GATGGCGACCAGGCTCATTCAACCGTGCTGAGGAGGCGTTCCACCAGCATCATCGGTGTCACATTATCAGCCTCGGCAGCAAAGTTGAGCACCAGGCGGTGCCGGAGGACTGGAAGGGACACTGCCCGGACATCCTCTACCGAAGGCGTATAGCGCCCATAGAGAGCGGCCCGCGCCTTGGCACCCAAGATTAGATACTGCGATGCACGCGGCCCAGCACCATATCGCAGGTATTCCCGCACCATTGGCAGCACCCCATTCTGAGGGCGTGTGGCCCGGACCAACCGTACGGCGTACTCTACCACGTGGTCAGCAACGGGAATTCGACGGATGAGATGCTGATATTCTATGATGTCGGCAGCCGTGAGCACCTCTTCTACCACTGGCTCAATGTCAACGGTCGTCCGCTGAACTATCTCCACCTCCTCTTCAAAACTGGGATAGTCAATCCAGAGGTTGAACATGAAACGATCCAGTTGAGCTTCCGGCAGCGGGTAGGTCCCCTCCTGCTCAATGGGGTTCTGCGTGGCCAACACGAAGAAGGGCTCTTCCAGGCGGTAGGTGACGCCGGCGGCTGTGACGCTGTACTCCTGCATGGCCTCCAGCAGCGCCGATTGGGTCTTCGGAGGGGTTCGGTTGATCTCGTCCGCCAGGACAATGTTCGCAAAGATAGGACCACGAACAAAGCGGAAACGCTTCTCGCCCGTGGTGAGATTCTCTTCCAGCACCTCTGTTCCCGTGATATCGCTGGGCATAAGGTCTGGGGTAAACTGTATTCGGCTAAACCTGAGCGCCAGTACTCGCGCTAACGTGCGAATCAGCAGCGTCTTCGCCAAGCCGGGTACACCTATGATCAGGCAATGCCCACGGGCAAAGAGGGCGACGAGTAACTGCTCAACCACCCGTTCCTGTCCCACGATGACCCGCGCAATCTGATCTCGTACCCGTACAATTGCTTCCGCAAAACGCTCCAGACGTGCAATATCACTGCTCATCCCGATAGTGTAATCACTAAACTTGCCTGCCTTTTTCAGCACACAAAGACGCCAAATCCCTTGGGAAATTGGTGGCTGCCACGGAGCCGGCAGTGTTTTGGCCTCTCAAGGCTGCCAGGAACCCTTACAATGCCCTGCAAGGACTTCCCTAATTTTGCTGCCAACAACGGGTTCCATTAAAGCCGCATGCGTCCATGAATCAACATCAGTGCGACCTTGTAGTTATTGGTGCAGGACCAGGTGGCTACGTAGCAGCAATCCGAGCAGCCCAGTTGAAGCTTCGAACCATCTGTGTTGAGCGGGACCGCCTGGGTGGCATTTGCCTCAACTGGGGCTGTATTCCAACGAAAGCCCTCCTCCGAAGCGCCGAACAGATGCACTTCCTGAAACGAGCTGCGGAGTTCGGTTTCTCTGTTGACTCCCCACGGTTCAACTTTCCTCGAATCATTGAACGTAGCCGGCAGATCGCTGACCGCATGTCCAACGGCATTGCTTACCTATTTCGCAAGTATGGCGTCCAGAACCTGCACGGGACCGCCACGATAGCCGACGTCGGGCACGTAGAGGTCCGGGACGAGAGCGGCACAGTGACCGACCGCATTGAGTGCCGTCACATCATCGTGGCCACCGGTGCACGCCCCCGCACGCTCCCGGGCATAGAAGTGGACCGAGAGCGCATTCTCACCAGCACGGAAGCGATGCTGCTCCAAGAGCCTCCGGAATCGCTCATCATCATCGGTGCAGGCGCTATCGGAGTAGAGTTCGCGTACTTCTTCAACGCCTTCGGCACCAAGGTTACTCTCGTGGAACTCATGTCTCGCATTCTCCCCAGCGAGGACGAGGAGGTCTCCCGCGAGCTGGAGCGCCATTTCAAGAAGGAGGGTATCCAAATCCTGTCTTCTACCAAGGTCGTCGCTGCTAAACGCAAGGGCAAGGGTGTGAACGTGACTGTTGAAGCCAGTGACGGAAGCCAGCGGACATTGACGGCAGCTATGGCGCTCAACGCTGTCGGCGTCCAGGGAAATGTAGAGGACTTGGGCTTGGACCGGCTGGGAGTGCAAATAGAACGGAGCTACATCAAGGTAGACCCCTACCTGCGCACCAACGTTCCGGGCATCTATGCGATAGGTGACGTAGCTGGACCGCCCTGGCTGGCACACAAGGCTTCCGCGGAGGGTATCGTTTGCGTTGAAGCCATAGCGGGACACGATCCGCTTCCGGTAGACTACACCAACATTCCAGCCTGCACATACTGCCAGCCGCAAATCGCCAGCATCGGCATGACGGAGCAGCAGGCTCGGGAAGCCGGACATGAGCTCAAGGTGGGCAAATTCCCCTTCTCTGCCAGTGGCAAAGCCTGGGGAATTGGAGAGCCACGGGGCTTTGTCAAGCTTATCTTTGATGCCCGTTACGGTGAATTGCTGGGAGCCCACATGATTGGACCCGACGTTACCGAGCTCATCGCCGAAGTTGGCGTCGCGCGAACCCTGGAGGCTACTGCACAGACCATCTTCCGGACCGTGCATGCCCATCCAACGCTGAGTGAGGCCGTCATGGAGGCCGCTGCCGTCGCATACGACGAGGCTATCAACTTCTGAGCAGGTTCCACAACGCAAGGGCCTAACATGCGCATCATTGGGGTGCTCTTTGGCATGGAACAGAGCTTCCCGCCTGCATTGGTGGAAGCCATCAACAGTCTGGGCGTGGAAGAGGTGTCAGCAGAGTTTGTCAAGATTGGGGGCGTCCGTGTGAATCAGGTCCTTCGCTACGACGTGGTTTTGGATCGTATCTCGCACGATATCCCTTTTTACCGTTCCGTGCTCAAGGTCGCTGCCCTGCACGGCACCCGAGTTGTCAATAACCCTTTCTGGTGGAGTGCCGATGACAAATTCTTTGGCTATGCCTTAGCTGCTAAGCTCGAGATCCCCATCCCCCGGACTGTCATCTTCCCTTCAAAACAACATCCGCCACGAACGACCTCGGAATCCATGCGCAACCTTATCTACCCACTCAACTGGGACGAGCTCTTTCAGTATGTCGGCTTCCCCTCTTACCTGAAACCTCACACGGGCGGAGG
>JANWXA010000017.1:9257-16242 GCA_025055465.1 Candidatus Kapaibacterium sp. | reverse complement strand
TGCGATCCTATCCGGTCGCAGTCGGCGTGCACCATAGCAGGGCCAGCTCCGGACAGCACATACTCGCGTGCTTCCTGCATTGCCCGATAGGAATCAAAAGGATTGCGACCATCACACTTAATGATCTTCAGGTGTCGGAAGCCCACAAAGTTGTCTGAAACATCGGGATTAGCCGTCTGCTCCTCCACTGGAACCGAGATACCATAGCGGTTATTTTGGATTACAAAGATGACCGGCAGCCGTTCCCGCGAAGCCCCGTTGAGCGCTTCGTAAAAGAACCCCTCTGAACAGGCAGAATCCCCTCCTGAGTATATGGCAATTTCATCGCCTCCATACTTTTTGATCGCCCGCGCAACACCAACAGCATGCTGAGCATGGTTCCCCGTTGTGGAAGATACATTTTGGATCCGGATAGAGGGTTTAGCAAAGTGGTTGCTCATGTGCCGACCACCGCTGGCAACGTCGGTGTCTTTGCTCAGCCCATTGAGGATAATTTCCTCCGGGGTCATTCCTGCCGCCAAACACGTCAGCAGGTCGCGGTAATACGGGAAAAGAAAGTCCTTCCCCGGACGGAAGGTAACCCCGATGGCTAATTGAATACCATCGTGTCCTCCAAAGGGAGCATGATACGACCAGCCTTTACCGGTGCGGAGGTAGTACTGAGCACGCTCGTCCAAACGCCTTCCCAAATGCACAAGCTTGTACCACCGGAGTATGGTCTCTCGGTCAAAACCCGTGGGCTCAAACACCCCATGTAAGTCTATTGACCAGGACACTGGTCGCCGAGCATCTTCTAATGCTGCAGGCTTTGCTGCTCCTTTAGTCCGCCGTGTTCGAGCCCCCGCCATTGTTTTATTGAAGGCGCGCATCAGTAAGACTCTCTCTCATAGTAAGCTTGCCTAAGCGCGCAGAAGCACGCCTCGTCACAAAGGTAAGCCATCCGTAAGGGTCTTCGCCTTCACGCACAATCCGATAGAAACGCTCTTGCATTAGGCGGGTAAGTGGGCCAGGCTTCCCCGAGCCGATTCTCACCCCGTCTACGGAGCGTACAGGTGTGATCTCTGCCGCTGTACCGGTAAAGAAGATTTCATCGGCCGTATACAGGAGCCCTCGCGGGAGAACCGTCTCAACGACAGGGATGCCCTCTTCGCGAGCGAACGTGATAACAGTGTGCCGGGTTACACCGGGCAAGATGGAAGCAGAAAGAGGAGGCGTATAGAGCACACCGTCTATGACCAGAAAGATGTTTTCTCCACTACCTTCGCTGACCATGCCGAGAATATCGAGACTTATTCCCTCCGCGTATCCGTGACGTGCCGCCTCTATGCGGACCAGTTGGGAGTTCATGTAATTACCTCCTGCCTTTGCCATCGCAGGCATTGTGTTGCTAGCGATACGCTGCCATGAACTGACCCCAACATCCACCCCGTGCTGGACAGCCTCAGCCCCCAGGTACGCTCCCCATTCCCACGCCGCCACCGCTACCTCTACAGGACAGTTCAGTGGGTATACCCCCAGATCCCCGTAACCACGGTAGACGATTGGACGAATATAGCATTCCTGCAACCCATTCCGAACAACGACCTCTTTACACACCTGCACCAGTTCCTCCTCATTGTAGGGCATCTCTGCATGGTACATCCGCACCGATCGCTCCAACCGTCGCAGATGGTCGTGGAGCCGAAAGATTGCAGTTCCACGCCGAGTAGCATACGCTCGGATACCTTCAAACCAGCTGGAGCCATAATGCACGACGTGGGAAAGAACGTGAATACGTGCCTGTTCCCACCGTACAAAGCGCCCGTTCATCCAGATATACCGCACCGGTTTCAACGGCATGTTCCTTACCGCGCTGTCGAACTTTCCTGGGCCTGCAACTGTTCCTGCACCATCTGCGTAACCACTTTCGGATTTGCACGTCCCCGCGAGCGCTGAAGAACCTGTCCTACCAAAAAGCCTAAGACATTCGTTTTGCCACTCCGGTACTTGATCACAACATCAGGATGCTCACCAATTACTTGTTCTACCATCTGACGGAGCCACTCCGTATCAGACACTTGGACCAACTCCCGCTCCGAAACGATAGCCCTCGGAGACCTCCCAGTTTGCAGCACTTCGGCAAAAAGGTCCTTAGCAATCCGACTGTTAATAATGTCATCAGCATAGAGCTCCACAAGCTCCGCCAGGTGTTCGGGAAGCAGCGGTATACACACTCCTTTCCCTTGTTGTTCGCCGAGAATGCGAAGGACCTCCGTCATAATCCAGTTACTAACCATCTTATAACGCTCTGGCGAGGGGCGCTGCAGTTGGGCACAACACGCTTCAAAATAGTCGGCAACAGCCCGTTCTTCACAGAGCACGCCGGCATCATAAGCAGGTAGCCCGTATTGAGCCATCAGCCGTTGCTTTCGCTGCAAGGGCAGCTCTGGTAATGTTACACGAACACGCTCTCTCCACTCCTCCGTCACGACAACAGGAACCAGATCAGGTTCGGGGAAATACCGGTAGTCATGGGCATGTTCTTTCGTGCGCATCGGGCGCGTCTCTTGCCGCACAGCGTCCCAAAGACGGGTTTCGTGCTCCACCTGCCCCCCTGCTTCCAAAATAGCAACGTGCCTCTGTATTTCGTACTCTAGTGCTTTCTCTAAATTGCGAAAGCTATTGAGATTCTTCACCTCTGTCTTCGTCCCCAGACGTGATTCCCCGCAGCGGCGAACCGAGACATTCGCATCGCACCGGAGCGAACCCTCTTCCAAGTTGCCGTCGCAGATCTCCAAGTAGCGCACTAATTGCCGAATCTGACGCATGTAGTGATATGCTTCTCGGGGAGAGCGCAGGTCGGGCTTGCTAACTATTTCTATAAGCGGCACACCACAACGGTTCAGGTCCACAAGTGTATCTTCGTCCAGGTCGTGTATGGACTTACCGGCGTCCTCTTCCATATGAATCCGACTGATGCCAACGCGCTTGAGGGTGCCATCGTCTAATTCAATATCAATCCACCCATCCGTACAAATGGGCTCTTCGTACTGCGAAATTTGATACCCCTTGGGCAGATCTGGATAAAAGTAGTTTTTCCGGGCAAAAATCGAGCAAGAGCGAATGAAGCAGTTGGTCGCCAGCCCGATACGGAGTGTAAGCTCCACAACCTGTTGGTTTAGAACGGGAAGAGCGCCTGGGTGTCCCAAACAGACAGGGCAGGTATTAATATTGGGTGGTGCCCCAAACTCGGTCGAGCAACCACAGAAGGCCTTAGTGCGCGTCTTAAGCTGCGCATGGACTTCTAGCCCAATAACGGCCTCGTAGGCCTGATTCATCTACGGCGCCTTTTTCACGAAATACTTAGCAAACTTACTAAAAAGCCCGCGGAGCAACCGCCATAGTTCGTCTTACAACTAAAAAGGCTGTGTCAGACTTCATATGACGCTGTTCCTCGCGAAGTCCCCCCAACAGATTCTGCGCAATGCGACGCTTCGTCATCGGTGATATCCATGGCTGTATCCACACGCTGGAAGCCTTGCTGTGGCAGCAACTGAAAGTTACTGTAGACGACGAACTTTTCTTTCTCGGCGACTACATAGACCGAGGACCAGCCAGCAAGGCTGTTGTAGACTTGCTCCTGGAACTCCGCCGAAACGGTTACAGGATAACCCCCCTGCGTGGGAACCACGAGCAACTGTTGCTGGACGCCTGCGACTCGGAAGACATGCTTCGGCTCTGGCTTTATAACGGTGCCCTGGCTACCTTACAAAGTTTTGGTGTCCGCCACCCCAGAGAGCTCTCCGGTGAATATAAGGCCTTTTTTGCCGCACTCCCGTTCTATATCGAAACCGACGTCGCTATCCTCGTCCACGCCGGCCTAAACTTCGATGTGGCCAGCCCGCTTGACGACACCGAAACAATGCTTTGGGACCGGAGCTTGCAGGCAAACCCTGTTCTCCTTGGCGGACGACGGCTCATCGCCGGACATACTCCAATGCACCTCTCTGCGGTGCGACGAAGTCTTTCACAGGCCAAAGTCCTCCTTGACGGCGGATGCGTGTACGGGCGAGCTTCCGGATATGGGTACCTTTGTGCCCTTGAGCTCCAAAGCTGGGAGCTGTTCGTGCAGCCAAACGTAGAGAAGAAATCATCCGTATACCTGTGACTGCTGTCCCCATGTCCAGGGAGTTTTGGCGCCTATTCATCGGATGCTTCGTCCGCAGCGAGAAACTCACGGCAGGGTATCATCAACTCGCAACTCTGTGTTCGCCTTGGTGCCATGCAAAGTGGGTAGAACCAGACAAGTTGCACTTTACTCTCATTTTCTTAGGCGAGGTGCCTTACTCCAGTATCCCTCGGCTATTCGAGGCGATAGGTCCTCTCCTCCACGAGTACGTTTCACCCCTTTCTTTTTCCGGGATCGATGTCTTCCCCAATTGGCGTGTGCCACGGGTCCTGTACATCCGAGTGATCAACCCTGACAAGAGGCTCTGGGATATATACCAACATCTACAGAGACTCCTCGCCCCTGTGGGGCTGTCTCAACAGGAACGACATCCTTTTACTCCTCACATAACTGTCGCACGCCTAAAACAGGTGCCGGCTCCCGAACAACTCCGGCGGGTACTCCTACCCTATCGCCAACACGATTTCGGTAGCATGGAGACCTTTCGACCCGTACTAATTCGGAGCGTGCTCACTACAGGGGGGCCACACTACTCGATTGTCTCACCCGATACCTTCCCGCCCCTATGATTCCGGCACAGGGCAAGCAGGAGAGCCTCCTCCAGTGAGTGGGGCGAAAATGTCCAAAGCTCTTTAGCCCGTGTAATCACCAACCCAGCACGCCGGGGGCGCAGAGCTCGGCCCCGGTATAACTCCTCAGCAGGTAAGGGAATGAGACGCTCTTCCGGAAACCCTGCGATCCGAAACGCCTGCGATAAAAACTCATGCCTGCTTACCCATTCAACCCCTCCTATGTGGACTATCCCCTCGTCCCTACGCCGCAGAGCGGATAGGAGAGCCCAGGCAAGGTCATCCACGAACACCGGATTGGTAAAGAGGTCTTTCGCCACTTGGACCATCTCACCCCGACGTGCTTTATCAAGAGCCCATTTCAGTATGTCAGTGGCCCAGGGAGCTGGAGTGCCGTAGATCTGAGTAACCCGAAGAATGGTCACCGACGCGGCAGCGGCTTGGCAAAGATTTTCTGCCGCTAACTTGGTCTTGCCGTAGTAATTGATTGGTCGGGGGCGCGCCTGCTCTGGGTAAGGACCGCTATCACCGTCAAAAACATAGTCCGAGGAAAGATGCACAAGGTGCGTGCCGAGGACACGGCAAGCAGCGACAAGGGTTTCTACCAGTCCGACATTGACTTGCCAGGCAAGGTAGCGGTTCTGCTCACAGAGGTCAACGTCTGTCAGCGCTGCAGCATTGAGAATGACGTCAGGCTCCCAGCCCAGACAAACATTCTTGAGAGGTTGCCGAGCATATCCAGGCAGAACATAGACAGGATAACCGTGAACATCCATCGGTTCCCCATCTCGATGGGAGATCAACACTATTTCCCAACTGCACTGCTCTCGGCGCAGGAGTCGAAGGAGGGCCTCTACTGTCTTGCTTCGGGCACCAACAATGAGAATCCGCATTAACCTACCTTCACTGCACCATCCATCAAGAGCATCAGGACGGAGAAAGAGGTTCCATCTCGACAAGGGAGATCGTGGTCCCAGTCCCACAACCCGCTGTCGCCTGTTCCCTTGCTGCCTGGATGTTTCACGTGAAACACCCTTATCTACTGCAAATACAGTGCTAAGACAGCGATATCTGCAGGCGAAACTCCAGCAATACGGGCAGCATGCCCGAGAGAGCGAGGGCGAATGCGCTGGAGTTTTTCTACCGCTTCCGCCGAAAGCCCGCGGACTCTGGAGTAATCAAACTCTTCAGGGATTCGGATCTCCTCGCTCCGTAGTAGCAGCTCGGCCTCGCGCATCTGTCGCTGGATGTAACCTTGATAGCGTAGCTCTACCTCCACTTCGCGCAATACTGGCAAGCAGCGTAGAGCCCAATCATAATGTCCATCGAATTGCGATAGCAGCTCCAGGAGGGACACCCTTGGACGCCTCACCAATTGAGCAAGGAGCACCGGCTCGTCCAATGATTGCTCACCACACCCCTGCAGGTATGGGTTGACTACTTCCGGAGCTGCACGTTCGGAGCAAAGCACGGCAAGAAGGCGCTGGCGGAGCTCTTCTCGAACAAGCAGTTGTTCGTACGCACGGGCATCTACCAACCCCAATTCAAAACCATACCGCATGAGGCGCCTGTCGGCATTATCTTGTCGCAGCAGCAGGCGATACTCCGCCAAGGCAGTGAACATCCGATACGGTTCATCACCCATCTTCGTAATGAGGTCATCGATCAACACGCCAATATAGGCCTCTGAGCGACGTAAGATGAAGGCCTCTCTACCCTGTACATACAATGCAGCATTGATCCCCGCGACAATGCCCTGTGCAGCCGCTTCTTCATAGCCCGACGTCCCGTTGATCTGGCCTGCAAAAAAAAGCCCTCGAATGGCCTTAGTCTCCAGTGCATGTGTCAGTTGCCAGGGGAAGAAGTAGTCGTACTCCACAGCATACCCTGGGCGCAACATCACAGAGCGTTCCAGCCCTGGAATGCTCCGAAGCCCTTCTACTTGAATCTCTTCCGGCAAGCTGGTGGAAAAGCCGTTGACGTAGATGGAATTGCTCCACAGGCTTTCTGGTTCCAACACAATACGATGTGCGGGCTTATCGGCAAAACGCACAAGCTTGTCTTCAATGGAGGGACAATACCGTGGGCCACGCCCTTTGATAAGCCCGGTAAACATGGGGGAACGGTCAAAGCCGCGGCGCAAAATTTCGTGTGTCTTAGGAGTCGTATGGCTCACGTAGCAGACGATGCGATTCCGTACCCGCGTTGTCCGATGGGAAAAAGGAGGGGGTGGCTCGTCGCCATAACT
>JANWXA010000017.1:0-9247 GCA_025055465.1 Candidatus Kapaibacterium sp. | reverse complement strand
TCTAAGCGACTAAAGTCTATGCTCTCTGTCGCCAAGCGGGGTGGTGTCCCCGTCTTCAGCCTTCCCCTTTGCAACCCATGACTCTCCAACAGCTCGGAGATCTGTTCTGCAGCGGGTTCTCCACTCCGCCCCCCTTTCGTGCATCGGGTCCCCGTCCACATTACAGCGTTGAGGAAAGTCCCCGAACACAGGACAACAGCCCGAGCATGGAGTACTTCGCCTGCCGCCATGTCCACACCACACACTCGGCCGCGCTGGACTCGAATGCCCGTCACTTCGGCAGGGATGAGCTCTAAGTTCGGAAACTGAAGCAGAAGCTCCTGTGCAAAGAGTGGATATAGTCTCTTGTCATTCTGTGACCGCAGCGACCAAACAGCCGGACCTTTAGAGCGGTTCAAAAGCTTGAACTGCAGGCCACTCCGGTCGGCTATTACACCCATAAGGCCTCCGAGAGCATCAATTTCCTTGACCAGGTGGCCTTTTGCTGTACCCCCGATAGCTGGGTTGCACGAAAGTCGTCCAATGGCGCGCACGTCCATTGTCACCAGCGCCGTCCGGCAACCCATACGGGCTGCAGCAGCAGCAGCCTCTATTCCTGCATGCCCGCCGCCAACAACTACCACGTCGTACCGACCATCGCCCCGATAAGCTACCCGTCCCATCAATTGGAATGTTCCACGTGAAACACTGTTGGCTACAACAGCCTCATCATCAAGTGCTCGTCTACGTATGTATCCCCCAGCTTGAGCGCACGGTACTCCGTCCCATAGCGTAGGAAACCCATCTTTAGGTAGAGTCCGTACGCTGCCTGATTCGTCGTCGCAACAGACAACAGAGCCTGCTCACATCGGGAGTCTTCCTTAGCAGCCGTCAGCAGACGGCGCAAGAGTTGCTCCCCAAGCCCGCGCCCCCGATACTCTGGCGTAATGTACATTCCCCAAATCCTCCCCTTGTGACGCAACTTCGGTTTCGTATGCTCGCAGCTAAAGCCCGCCATGCCTACAAGCTTGCCTTCAACAAAGACCCCAAGGAGATAGTTATAGGGGTAGTGCAGCAGCGCCTCAAACTGTTGTTCTTTGTCCAGCAGAGACAAAGCCTGGTATGAGTCATAGTCAGACCCAAATGCCTCCGGCGCCAGCCGAAGTGCTTCCTGTTGCAGCCGGGTAAACTGTTCAAAATCTTGCTCCGTCAATGGTCTAATCAGCACTTCCCCACCCATTACCGCCTCGCCCTTACTGTTACTTGCCGATGCAGAACCGTGCGAAGATAGTATTGAGAACATCTTCCCGCCACGTGTCACCAGTCAATTCGCTAAGCAGTTCCACTGCATGGCGCAGGTCCGCGGCAACAAACTCCCCAGGAAGCTCGTGCAGCAGTGCCTCCCGGGCTGCCGCAAGCGACTGCGCTACTTCGCGCAGAACACGGGCTTGCCGTGCACTGAGCAACACTTCTGCACTTAGCTCCGAGCTTCTCCGCGCCTGTTCCCCCAGCCACCGCCGCAATTCCTCGATCCCGTCACCCCGAAGGGCGGAAAGCCAGAAGACAGGAACTCTAATAGACCCCGCGTCCCAGCCCAGGGGACCATCGCTAAGCAAGTCTATCTTATTCTGCACATAGACACAGAGGGCCTCAGGGAAGCGGTGCTGCAGCTCCTGCAGGAGTCCAACAGAGTGTCCAACGCCCTGCGTCACGTCGTTGATAATGAGCAATACATTGCATTGGCGGACGGCTTGTTCTGCCAGTGCAATGCCTTCCAGCTCCACAACATCATCGGTCTCTCGCACGCCGGCAGTATCCAGCAAGCGGATGGGGATTCCCTGGAGATAAAGGCCTTCTTCCAGGTAGTCACGAGTGGTCCCCGGAATCGGGCTCACAATAGCCCGATGCCGCTGCAGTAAGGCATTGAAGAGAGAGGACTTCCCTGCATTCGGATATCCCACACAGCCAACCAAAAATCCTGACCGCAATATCTCTGCAGCTCGATACGAGTCCGCTAACCGCTGACACCACTGTTGCCCCTGCTCCAGGCGTAAGAGCAGTTCCGGGCGCGACACGAACTCAAGCTCTTCCTCGGCAAAGTCCAGCTCTAATTCCAACAAAGCTGCTGTCTGCACCAGTTGTTGGCGGAGCTCTCGCAACTGTTGTGTAAGCCCGCCCAGTAGTTGGCGTGCGGCAAGCCTTGCACCAGGGACCGACGTCGCATAGATGAGATCTGCCACCGCTTCCACCTGCACTAAGTCCAGCTTCCCGTTCAAAAAAGCCCGCCGAGTAAACTCCCCCGGCTCCGCCAGACGTGCCCCTGCTTCAATAAGCGCCTCTACAACAGCTTCTGCTACCAGCACTCCCCCATGGCAACCGAATTCGACCGTATCCTCACCAGTATACGAATGCGGAGCATGGAAAACGGACGCAGTAACCATGTCTACAAGCTCCTCGCCCCATACAAACCGCCCATAGTGGATCGTGTGAGTAGCAACCTCCCGCAGTCGTTTCTTTCCCCGGAAACAGCAGTCCGCTATTGCCAACGCGTCCGGACCTGAAAGGCGCACCACTGCAATTCCACCAATGCCAGGTGGCGTCGCTAAGGCACAGATCGTGTCTCCGTTTCGCATATCCCTCAGAAACTCTTGGACTCAAATAAATACGAAGCATTTTCCCCACTTAGTGTGCTGTCGTTCGTCTATGGAAGCAACTATGGAAATTCCACATTTCCGTTACGGCAGCGTCTCCTCCACAAACGACGTCGCCCGAGAACTCCTTCGGGACCTGCCTGCTGTCTTTGTCTCGGCCCAGTACCAGGAACGCGGAAGAGGGCGTCATGGACGCCCCTGGATTGGTGACCATGGCGCAAACATCTACTGCTCCTTGGGCCTCCGGCATCTCCAGCCCTTATCTGCGCAGGCCATCCCCGGCCTAATAGCGTTGGGGGCTATAGCCACGTGGGAGACTATTATAGCGCTGACAGACTCCCCTACGCTGTTCCTTCTAAAATTCCCCAACGACATGCTCGGACGATGTCCTGACGGCTCATGGCGAAAATTAGCTGGAATACTTGTGGAGCATATAGCCATTCCGAATGGTCCTGCCTCCATCATCGGCATCGGCATCAACATCTGCCAAACCAAATTCCCGTCTCCCCTGGCAGCAAGGTCCACCTCGCTCTCTCTCCTGGGCTTTAACCTGGCTCCGGAGGACGTCCTGTTTCCCCTTAAGCAGAACCTGGAAGCACTTCTTTCCTTATCCTCAGCCGAACTCTTCCATCGCTGGCGCTCCCTACTCCAAATAGAGGGGCGTCTTCTGACATTGCAAGGCCATCCAGGGCTTTGGCGCGCCATCGCGCTCAGGGACGACGGAGGCTTGGAGGTTGAACAGCATGGGATCCGCATCGTTCTCACAAACGGGGATTCCGTCCAGTATGTCTTCCAATGAATTCTCGACGCGGGTTTTCTGTGACTTTGGCAACAGCAGGGTCAAAATCCGTTATCGCCATCAGACGGTGACATACCCATACGAACAAGATCCAGCATGGGAGCTCCCCGTAGCAACTATCTTGGCCTCGCTCCCCTCCCCGCTTCTGCTATGCATTGCGACCGTGGCCCCTCAGCGGTCCCAACAACTTCTGCGAGCACTGCAGCACCACAGTGTGGAATGCCTGCTCTGCTGGTTGCCTGAACTATTACCGCCAACCAACCCTTTCCTCCCTTATGAAGGCGTCCACGGTATCGGTATTGACCGAATACTGGGATTGATTGCCGCACAGCGCCTATTCGAGCCACCGATAATCACTGTGGACTGTGGTACGGCGATAACGGTCAACGTTCTCTCAACAGATGGAAAATGTATTGGCGGGGCAATATTCGCCAGTGTGCCGCTTCAGCTATGGGCTCTGTCTGCCGGCACGGCGGCACTCCCAGCCCTTGCGTCCCCAGATATTCCTCCCCCATCTATCGGCAAAACCACAGAAGAGGCTCTGCTGAGCGGTACCTTTGCCAGTGTGCTCGGAGGTATCTGGGAGCTTATCGACCTATTTTCCCATATGCTGAAGTCGCCACGACCACCGGCCATTGTCATCACTGGCGGTGGGGGTCTGCCCTTTATCTCCATTTTACGAAGGCGCTGGCGTGGGAAACTTGCTTACAGGCCGTACCTTGTTTTGGAGGGCATCGAAGGTCTCATGGAGCGTATCTCCGACGAACAGCTTCAAGCACATGTCCAACCTCTCCATGCGATGAGCCTATGAAATCTTGGCACATTTTGGTTCATGGCGGAGCTGGGGAGCTTCGGGCAATTCCTGCCGAGCGGGAACGCGCATGCCGGACTGCCCTACGCCACTCTGTGGAGGCTGGCGCACAGATTCTGTCCACCGGGGGCAGTAGTTTGGACGCCGTCATTGCAGCCGTAAAGATACTGGAAGACTCTGGGCTCTTCAATGCGGGACGCGGCTCGGCACGAAATGCCGAAGGGCACAGAGAGATGGACGCTGCTGTCATGGAGGGTGCTTCCCGCCGTGCTGGAGCAGTTGCTGCCGTTCGCTCACTACGTAACCCTGTCATAGCTGCCCACCTTGTCGCCCAGCACACCCCCCACGTCCTCCTGGTGAGCGAGGGAGCTGAAACCTTCGCCCTCCAACACGGAGCCGAACGGGTACCTCCTTCATATTTCCGACCACCACTCGACGATTCCATCCCCGATGACACTGTCGGAGCCGTTGCTCTCGACATCCACGGCTGTCTTGCCGCTGCAACTTCTACCGGCGGCACAACACGAAAGCCAGCGGGGCGCGTAGGAGATACCCCTTTGATCGGGGCCGGTACCTACGCTGACAACCGCTCATGTGCTGTTTCCACCACAGGGATTGGCGAGTACTTTATTCGAGCTGTCACTGCCTACAGCGTACACGCTCGCATGCTCTGGGGTAGGCGCACGCTTGCTGAAGCCGCTCAGGAAGCACTGGAAGAGGTCGCCACTCTGGGTGGTGCCGGTGGGCTCATTGGGATTGACACGATGGGCAATAGCATCACCCTCTGCACAACAAGCGGCATGTACCGCGGGATGGGGACTCCCGATGGGCGCATCTTCACTGCTCTCTTTCGAGACGAACCGTGGAAGGAGGGTTAGAGGTCCTCAATCCATCCCCACACTCTTGCTCCCAGGTGGGTGCTTCTCACGCTATTGCGCAGAAGCCAGCCAGCGAGTGAGCACGTAACCACGTCTAGAACAGCCCGTACCGGCCCTATTTTCGGCGGCATCCACCGTATTCCCGCCGTCACCTGGGGTACTCCCTCCATCCCCCAGGAAGTGCCAATGGCAAACCAGGGCACCCATTCGTTGGAACCCCGTAAAAGTAGGCCTATCCCCCCACGTACGCGACGACCCGCCCATGGCGCACCGATACCATGGGCGTATTCCGCCGACACACGTAGCGGCATCCCAATACCGAGAGCAGGCAACTCCACCGCGCCTCCGAGCCGAAGCACTGAGGGCACCCCCTCAGTTCTGCTGTGGTTTTCCCGCAGAGGCGTATATCGCGCATCCAACTCATCCCACGCCGTTCCGAGAACCCCCGACACTGTATCCTCCCGAACCACTAACCGGGACTCCATTAATCCCCACCGCAGGAAACCGAGCTGCTCCAGAGAAAACCCAATCAAGGCACTGGGCTCCACTGTGTCTGCATTCTTCCATTCCCAGCGTGCTCCGAGGCTGATGCCTATCCCCCAACCAATGGAGGGAGCTACACCAGCCGAGGTTGCCAACCATGAAGCGTCAGCATTCCCAAGGTGCCAGTTCTGTCTTGCGGAAACGAGCCAGCTGACCGTGCTATCCCACAGCCATGAAGCTATGGGGAAAACGCGCAGCCATCCCCCAGGCAATAGCTCTGCATAGGCGTGCCCCCGGTACACGTGTAAGGCAAAGCCCCCATGCAACGCACCGAGACGCCATGGGGAGGGGACGTCCTCCAGCATCACCAACTGCCACAGTGTCCGGGCATAAGCAAGCGTGGCCACCGAATAGACCCGAACAGATGCCGTCCCACCCTGGAGTTCCAGAGTATCAGCCCCGAGCACAGGCTGCCGTGCCGCATCGGCTGCGCCGTGCGGGAGCTGGGAACGAAGCCAGCCATGCGTAGCTAATCCAATTCCCAGAGCATGCTCTCGATGTGGACGCCACAGCAGAGCTACTGGCTCCACTCGGAACTGTACGGAAAGAGGCTTCCTCACCAGCAAAGATGCCAGTGCCTCCCGGTCTACCTGGGTCAGTCGCCGGCGCTGTCGCCCAGACGGGGTCTGAATCCCACCAAAGTAGAAGGCATACTCCCGGAGCGTCAGCCCCTGCATTCCTCCTGAGAGCGCCGGCAGTGAAACCTCCAACAGTCCAGGCCTGCCCACCATGCCCGCTGGATTAGCACTCAGCGCTTCCACACCCCAAGCGCTAACACCCACCGTAGCGCCCTGTGCCTCCCCAAAGTGCTGTGCATCTGCTACCGCGCTCAATGCCAGAAATACCCACCCCGCCCACCACTGCTCTTTCATCTTACTGCTGCGTCTCTGTCTACGGTACCACAAGTTCTGCCCGAAGCATTGCCCGGAGACGGACATAATCGGATGTGCGGAGCCTCACGTACTGCTGTGCCGGCGTGTGAGCGACCAGAGCTATAGACAAGCGCTCAGCCCGGAGTACACCGGGGATGTGCCTTTCGTCTAACTCAAAGCGCTGAAGGGAGTGTTGCTCTGCTTCTGCTACCCCACTAACCGTCACTGGGGCAGCGGCAAAGAACATCTCTCCCTCTGGCGGAATGCGCACGAACCCCAGGGTGTCTGCCAGTACCAGATGGAAGCGTAGTGCTACCGGGAACCGATTGCGTACTTCCACTATTACAGTGGCGCGTTCTACTCTTCGGCCCTGCCGCCGTAACTCTGCCCCACCCGTAAAGGTCCATTCGTTCTCGTAGCTCAATTGGTGCACCCGGATCCGAATAGGGATAAGCACTTGCACATACCCGCGAAGTTGGCTTGTATCAGCGAAGAACCAACTACCCCGCTCCTCCGGCGTTATTGTCCAGAAAAAGCGCACAAATCGGGGGCGAGCTGTCAGCCGAACGTCCGAGTATCGAAGCTCCCATAGGGTCCGTTGTGGCAACACTGTCCCCGAGCGCTCCAGTGCTGGTAGCACGCTCTGCGGCAGAATGGGCAAGCTTGCCAGAACATTCTTGTTGCGGTCAGCAATCTCAGCACGCCCCTCGACCCGGAAGCCGACGGCAGCCGTGTTCTCAAGATGAGTCTCCACGATTAGCTCCGCCAGTTCTACCTCCACCTGAGCAAGTAGTCCCAAGTTTCCTCGCAACCATACCTCCGACTCAGCCTGGACCTCAAAGTTGGCCACCGGGAGGCGCTCGCCACGGGCCCATCCCAGAGAGCAGTTCTCTACCACCACTCGCACCGTCAGCTCTTGCTCCGCTCGGATATATACTGGCCCCCCTGGCGGCTGCACGCGCAGCCACGTGCTGACCCGAAGAGAGCGAACACTCCCCTGGTCATCCGGCTCGGGGACCAATAAAAGAGGATCCGTATGGAGCAGCCGCCGGCTATCCTCAGAAAAGGCAGGAACAACGAAATCCCAGCTCACAGGTTCGCCATTGCGCCGGAGCTGTCGGAAACGCCACTCTCCATGGAACCCTACGGGGAAGCCATTCTTCAGCTCCATATGCGCTGCAAATGCTCGTAGCTCGCCAGCACTTACTTCCGCACCATTGGGAAGCGATAGCTCCACTACAAGCTCCGTTTCCCAAGCCCCAGGAAGAACCTGTGCCCATTCCACGGTAACATCCTGTGGGGATACAAACACTTGGAGTACGCTTGCCGCTGTGTAGTCAACTCTGTTCCCTGCACTACCCGGCGAGCTAAGCGACAGAAGGAGCCGCGAAGCCTGCGAAAGCACTACCCCAGAAAGCGGGACCCGGATAGCCCCGTCAGGGTCCTCATCTCTGCCCCGAGTTTCTCCGGGCGGTATCGTACGCTGAGCCTCCGTCAGTGGGAAAAACCATTCCCCATGGCCTGGAGTCCGAAGCACCACACCTGACTGCCCGTACCCAGGAGGAACGTCGAGGACAAGAGGCACCGGATAATTGTTCCCCAACACCAATCGCAGTTCGCCTCCACGGTACGCCACAGCCAGCACCTCTGGTGGCAGCCGTAGAGCCGAGTCCACCAAGACCGGTACCCCTGTGGACGGAATAACACTGCTCGCCGGCGGTTCCGGAAGTTGCGGAAACAGCCCCGTTAGCGGTAGCTCTGCAGCAACATGAGTCCAGCCTTCCAATGGCTCCCGCAGAGCCGCTACCTCATCGAGCTGAAACGCCTGTTCCAACCGTAACTCGCCGATACGCCCTAACTCCCGAGACAGACTAACCGAAGTCAGCTCCCCTTCCAGTGCCAATGCAATGTTGCCAGTGCCAGCGTCCACATGGAGCTGTGCTGTATCCTCAATCAAACTTTCGAGGCTCAGCAGCGAGTCAATGAGAGGTAGCTGCACCGTTACAGGGACTTCGGGCAGCAGAAAGCGAGTAGGCATCTCCGAACATGCTACAAGCCCCAGAATGGTCAGCAGTAGGCGCCTGCTCATCTTTCCGTATCGCCCTCTCGGTGTACTCATGGAGCTAATCGTACAAGCTCCTGCAACCGCGGATCACTGTTCAGCTTCCCACGTTGTCGGAAATACAGCATCGCTGTTGGGCGCCAGCGAATGCGCATTCTCCGCATGATTTCGTCTACCGACGCCCCGCTTTCTGCCAGCAACAACCCGGCTGTATGCCGAAGCGAGAAAGGGGTCAACCGGAAGTGCCGATCCCCCTTGATACCGCTGTCTTTGTAGCGAAGGTTGATCACTTCCCGAATTCCACGCACGCTCATGCGGCACCCGTATGAGCGTGGACTGTGACTGAGGAACAACGGCTCCTCCTTTTTCGGCTCTCCACGAGCTTTAAGATATGCCCGAAGTGCCTCGTACACCCTGGGTGGCAGGGGTACCGCCTCATCCTTGGCCGTGCGGCCTTTACCCTGTACGTAAATCAACCATTGCCGGCCGCGACGGCGGATATCGCCAACATCTGCAGCCGCTAGCTCGCGCTCTGAACACGCACAGCCTAACATCATGAGGACGAGAGACCGATCCCGTAACCCAACAATCGTTGTAGTCTCTATGCTGTCAAGGAGCGATTCTACCTCAGCCACAGTTAGAAAGAGACGGC
>JANWXA010000179.1 GCA_025055465.1 Candidatus Kapaibacterium sp. | reverse complement strand
GTTCCGCTGTGAGCCCGACAGCCGTCGAAGTGGGATAGCTGAACCGCTGAACTCGATTGGGAACAACCTGTACTCGCAGAGCTGGGGTCGGTACTAAGGACTCCGGCGGCTCCAAAGCCTGAGGCGTCGCTTCTGTCCCTACTACCAGTGGTTCCGGGGTAACCCGCTCCGTCAAGACACCCCCCGGAACCAGAGGAGCCACCCCCCCAGGAGCGTGGGCCAAAGGCACTCCTACCGCCGTATCCATTGGGACGAGAACCTCCCGGACCCGCTCCCAACCTATCTTGAAACTCACACCAGCTCGCAGGATAATCGGAGTCCACGTGGATCCCCACGTCCGCTGAAGCGGCAGCCCCGTTTGTAGCACAACGACGGGAGTAACAGTATTGCGATATCGCTCCCCTAACAGCGCAACAAAGATGTCCAACCCAACGCCGGCATGAACCCCTAACCACAGCGGCAAAGGCTGTTCATCAAGCAGGCGCCACTCTTCAATCTGTTCTGTATTACGTAACGACTGCCTAACTCGCTCCCGAGCGCTCCACAGAAAGCGGGCATCTACTCCTGCTATGACATGAAATCCTTCCCAGAGGGTGCCCCTCCACCAGCCCGGCGCATAGCGGGCTGAGGCAGAAAGCAGCAGCGAACGCACCTGAACTTCCAATTCATAGCGCTCCTGACTCAAGCTCGCCCTCGGTTCAAAGTGCGTGCCAGCCCGCCATGTCTCCCACGGAGCTACCACCAGAAGAGCCCCCCAGCGCTGTCCCGGCGGATTCCACTCACCTTGCAGCCAGAATCCTGCCCCTGCCCCTATCCCCTGGCGGAACTCCAAAAGCCCCCGGTGCGGAGCGTCAGGCACCCGCGGTAGGTTTAGCCGCCCCAGATATCCGCTCCCAATGGTGCCACCACCAAGCCCTATCCACCACTCCCCAGGGTGTCGCTCCTGCACAAGGGTGTCCCCGTTCGGCAGCAGCCACCGCTCGGCAGCAACCCACTCCGGAGCCTGTGCCCAGAGGGTAACAACTCCAAGTCCGATGAATCCCCAACGCCACATCAGCGAATGAGCTGCGCTTTGATAACCGCCCGGGAAAGCTCTACCGAGGGATCATCCACCGGATAGGCGATGAGCACAATGTCATAAAGCCCCTGTGAGGCATACGCCGGTGTACGCCACTCCAGCGTATACGTCCCCCGCTCCATCTCCTGCTGCTCCATCAAGCTCGCCACCACCCCGCCCCTGAGGTCATACACCGTAATACTCAGCAGAACACGGTCCTCTAACCGGTAGCGAATGGTAGTACCATCCGCAAATGGGTTCGGATCAGCCTGGGCGAAGCTGATGACCGAATGTGGTATAGCTGTACATGCCTGCCCATGGTAGCGCAGCACACCCTGAAAGTCCGTGCTCCACAGGTCGTAGCAGTACTCCTCTCCCCGCCGCTTCACAGCGTCAGCATCAATGTACAGATATCCTCGCCCCGTATCGCTGGTCCCCAGGCCGCGCAGGAGCACCACCCGCTGCCAGTCCGCCACCACAACAGAGTCCACCAGATCCGCCGTACTGAAGGGCTTCCACCACCGCACCAACACAAAACCGCGGTTGAAGGCCTCGCTCTGTGTCTGCCAACTCAAACGCACCTTGCGGTCGCCAATGTACTCAGCCCGGAAATCCCTCACCGCATGGGCAGGAACGCGCATGGGCTGAAGGCGATACTCCGTACGCGTTACCAGTTCTACGTTGTCGTGGGTCCGCACCCACGGCAGGACCTCGTCCCGCTGCTTGTATGCGAATGCCTGGTAGTACACCAGCGGCCGAGCCCAGTCCAGTTGATACGGTACCGTTGAGCTATCGGTCGAGAAAATCTGCACCCTCGCCAGCCGAATCAGCGTATCCCACGGAACAAGCTGCGCCGCCTCAAAGCTCTCTGGTCCGTAGACCGTCAGCCCCAACCGCGGGCGGGTCCATGCCGTCCCGCCCGGCACTGGCCGCCAGACCACGAACGGCTCTATCCGGTAAAGCATCGTGTCCAAAGCACTGCTCCCCGGAACAACCCGCACCCGCAGGCTCTGCCACCGGGGGAGAGCATCAGGCAACTCAAACGTAAAAGTCCCATTTGCCCAGCGCTCCCACTCCAGAGTCCGGCGCTGGACGCACACGTCTACCTCCAGCGTATCTGGAACCACTTGGGGCAGTACCACAGCCGTCACCGCCGTCCCCGCCGACTGCGCCCACACCGCGGCAACACCCAACAGACCGGCCCACCAGAGTATGAGTCCCTGCCTCATCAGCGCACCACCACCGAAATCCGTTCACGGTTATTCCAGCTCACGTTGAAATCGCGCGTTGTCACAATCCCACTCAAATCCGTATCGGCATTGCTATACCCTTCTACCTGCTGCCAACTCTGCAGCAAGTGAAAATCCTCAGCATTGACCCTCCCATCTCCGTTCACATCCCCACCGATCATTGCCCAGACCGTGCGCCCATTGGACCGCAACGCCCGCAGGGCGCCAGCTCCACCCAGGATTCGCACCGGATCCTCCGTCATCGCCAGCACCTGGTGCTGTGTCTCCGGCCCAATCTCTACCGGCTCCGCCGTGATGATGGCAAGGTGGTTGCGGTGATGGATCGCTACGTAGTACGCTCCACTCTCCAGACCCGGGAGCATCACCGGGCTCCTGCCGTCCAGGTCCACGATTTTGCCATCACGCCTCAGAAGGGCAGTCCGATAGTGGCGCGCTCCACCCGTCAGCAGCGTCCGTAACTCCACCACCACCCAGTCTACAACAGAATCCGGCAGAGGGCTGACGCGAATGTACGGCCGCATGGGGTCCAGGTTGTAAGGGTAAATGTCCGGCGGCGTCTCCGGCAGCCAGCCCCGCTGGCGGAGATCGTCCACCATCGAACCATTCCGATAGGGCCCCTCCAGAATGGCCGCAACCTGGAGGCGCAGGTTTCGGGCATCGTCGCGCAGCCCAATTGCGAAATCACCTCCGCCGTAGACCCCATCAGCATAGGCATAGGCCCAGCCGGCAGCGGTATCGACCTGTGGCGGGACTGGGCGCCCTGCGGCAAACCATCCGTCCCGTGTCCAGCGCTGCAAGATGAGCGCCGGCAGGGGCAGACCCCGTGTCTCATCCCGGTTCGGGTCTGCTGGCAGATGCCGCCAGCCGTAGCCGACACTCCAGTTCAGACCCTGGAGCACTGTCGCCCCTGCAGCGTCCTGGGCCGTTATCTGAAGCACGCGCCACACCTTCCGCTGACTCTGCGGATGCCATGGTTGTGTCCTCGGCACAACCCGCACCTGAACATGTGCCACTGACCCCCACCCCTGGTCCGTACGAACGTACGTGTACGGGTTGTTGAACACCACCGGCTCCCCATCCGTGCGAAGCCGCGTCCGCCGCATCGTGCCTACCACCTCTGCATCTGGGTGCAGAAATACCGGGTCCTTCCGCTCCGCAGCGTACGTCAGAACATACCGCCGCGTCGTATCCGGCTCAGTCCACAGCGGCGCCCGCAACACCAGGCTGTCGTTGACCGTCACCGATGCCTGAAGCACGACGCCGCTGTCGTTCTCCACATAGAGCGCCCGCAGGCTGAGGCTATCCTGCGGCAGCTCCGGACCGCTGAAGATTCGCCCGCGACCAACGTACCGTACAGCGACGTCCCGCCCGAAGATCGGCGCAGCTGCCAGCCCGCCCTCGGCTGTGCGCACAATCCTCGCTGAGTCCCCTATCCGAAAGTTATCAGCCGCACTATTCCGCAGCAGCCCCCGCTTAAGCTCCAGCACCGTAGAGACCGTAAAGCCACCGCCGCGGCGCACATCGGCGCCGGCAGGGTTGTCCAGCTCCAGCTCCCGAAATAGCCCTCGCCCCCATACATCTTGTGGCTGCCTCCCCTGGAGCACTATCCGCCCGTAAA
>JANWXA010000178.1 GCA_025055465.1 Candidatus Kapaibacterium sp. | reverse complement strand
CGGATTAATCGGCGAGATGGGGATATGGGCCGGGGTGGGATGCAAGGGCAGTGGTTGCTGTAAGGGGGGGGTGCGGAGTGCTGGGAGACGCACAGTGCGCTGTTGCGTGTCTACACCGCGGTCCAGCATGATATCGTACTCCAGTCGGGCTTTGGCGCCGAAGACCTGTACCAGTGCCCGCTGTAGGAGGCCGTAGTAATGCTCTTCCAGCCATTCGCAGAAAAATTGGCTGGGAACCTGCACGGTGAGCGTTGTGTTTTCCCATCGCAGGAACCGCAGAGGTTCAAACCAGGTCTTGAAGACCTGCGGTGGGACATTGTCCCGGATGAGCTGTAGAAAGCGTTCCCAGAGGGTTTCCGGCGCCGATGTTCCCGAAGCTTGTGCGGCTTTCTTGGCGCTGGGTGTGGTTGGCGACCATTCGGGAAACAGCTCTAATGGGCGACGTGCTCTGGGCAAAACCTCTCCTCCTTTCTGTTTGACTTGCCACCTGCCTTGGGGATAACTGCAGGCAGGCGGTACAAAAATGCGATGTCGCGCCGAGATAGGGCGGCCCCGAGGTGCCTGTGGAACAGCGTGGATTTTGTATGATAGCAGAGCTGGGCATACATTGAGGGGCGCCTTGTGAAAGGGAATAGGCTGCGGAAATAGGGGGATCGGCGAACTTGGAGTGGTCCGAAGAGTTGTACTGTTGAACCTAGGAACAGCGAATTTTGCGGTGGTCTCGTCGTAGTGACTGCGTGTGATGGGAGATCCGACTGCGACAGAGCGTGAGCGGAGTGCAGCGCCACCGGATTCCTCGGAGGTTAGCGAGCGGGGGATGAGCTTTTGGGATCACGTTGGGGAGCTCCGTCGTCGGCTTGTGTGGGGGTTGCTCGGGGTTCTTATAGGATGTCTCTTCGCAGCGACGCAAGCGCAATGGTTGGTAGAGGAGGCTCTGCTGTATCCAGCGCGGCAGGCAGGGCTACCGTTGCAAAATTTGCGCCCCTTCGGTATGGTGATGTTGTATGTCAGGGTGGTGGTGGTAGCGGGGCTCATTCTGGGGATGCCGTTTGCCCTGTACCAGCTTTGGCGTTTTGTTGCACCGGGTCTCTATGCACACGAGCGGCGGTGGGCGCGCCGATTGACTCTGTGGACCTCGTTGTGCTTCCTGTTAGGGGTAGCTTTTGCCTATTGGATTCTGCTCCCGACAATGTTGCGCTTTGCTGCCGGGTTTTCCTCCGAGCAAATTCAGACAGTAGTGGATGTAACTGAGTACTACGGCTTTGTGACGACGGGGGTGTTCGTGATGGGTGTTGTTTTCGAGCTGCCGGTGGTTCTGGCCATTCTGGCACGGGTTGGCGTAGTACAGGCAGCATTTTTGCGGCGGTACCGCCGCCATGCTATTGTGCTGATCCTCATCATTGCTGCAGTGCTTACGCCGACACCGGACCCGGTCAATCAGCTTATCTTTGCTCTTCCGTTGTGGATACTCTACGAAGTTGGAATTTTTGTAGTCCATGGCATCGAAAGGCGGCGCCCGTGAGCCTTATAACGCTGGAAACGGTGATAGAGCCGGTGGCTGCGCAGTTACGGGAGTTTGAACGATATGTGCGTCGCGTAGTGCGCACATCGGTGCCATTGCTCAATCTGGTGCTTTGGTACATGTTCCGGCGGAAAGGTAAGCGGGTTCGTCCGGCGTTAGTCTTTCTCGGTGCAGCAGCCTGCGGAGGCATATCCCAGCGGGCATTTGTTGGCGCGGCCCTGGTGGAGTTGTTGCACACAGCAACGTTAGTCCATGATGATGTGGTAGATCAGGCCTCACAGCGCCGTGGAATACCCTCGGTCAATGCCCTCTGGGGGAACTCTGTGGCGGTCTTGGTAGGCGACTACTTGCTGGCTCGTGGTCTTCTGTTGGCGATGGAGCACAGCGAATACGACTTCTTATATATCACCGCCCAGGCGGTCCGGCGAATGAGTGCGGCGGAACTACGCCACGTGCAGCTCAATCGAAAACTGCGTCTGGACGAGGAAGACTATCTAAAAGTCATCCATGGAAAGACGGCGGCATTGTTTTCTGCCTGCTGCGAAATTGGGGCGGCAAGCACTGGGGCTGACGAGACTCTGCGCCAAAGCCTGCGTTTCTATGGAGAATCTCTCGGGATGGCTTTTCAGTTACGCGATGATGTGCTGGACTACGTCGGCCACGGGACGCTGTGGGGGAAACCCGCATGGCAGGATCTGCGGGAAAGGAAGTTGACGCTTCCTGTCCTGATCGCTCTACAACGGATGCCCTCCTCGGAACGGAGAGAGTTTCTGCGCCGCTGGAGGGCGGCGGTGCACTCACGCCGGGCTCTGGAGCCGTTGGCCCGTCAGGTTCTGTGCTATGGTGGTGTAGAGTACACTATGGAGCGAGCCTCTCAGTATGCCCAACGGGCACGCGAGCAGCTCCAGTGTGTTCCTGTCTCCGGAGCACGTGAAGCATTGGAAAACTTCGTTGAGTTCGTTCTCGAGCGTGCGTGGTGATGGGCTTGCAGCAGGAAGTTCAAGGCATCCGCGCGGCACTGGACGCAGGCAGACCTGAACAGGCACTGGCTCCGGCGGAGGAGCTTTTGCGGTGCTATCCGGAGTATCCAACGGCATACCTACTATTGGCGGAAACCTATGCTGCTTTACGGTGGTGGAAAAAGGCTGAGGCGCTGCTCCAGCGTGCACAACAGTGCTTTCCCCGTCACAAGGGCATTCACCGCCTGATGCAGTATCGGGGGATGCTGCCGGGGAGCTTTGCTCCAGGAGCCAAAGCGACACCCCCCGTGGGAGAACCGAGTTATCCCGAGTCTGAGCAACACGCTGGCGTGCCGCGTGATCCGGGGGTTCGGGAAACAGTCCAGAGGTGGCGAAGGCCTGAGACTACGCCACTTCGCTTGATTGAGGGTGCAGGGGATGCAACGGTGCGATTGCGTAGCTCTATTGTGGGGCTGATTCCCGGATTGGAATTTGCACCTCTACGGCATGAGCCTTCGCCGGTAGCACTGTGGTTCTCGCTGCCGGCTCCGCCGCCGTTCCCTGCCGAAGTGGAGAGGGCTCTTGGAGAAGCGGAGCACATCTCACCGACAGGGACAACCCGATTGGAGGAGCTGGCTCAGCGTTTGGAGCGTGCTCGTATCCCCGTTCCTGATGAAGGGGGCGCACCTCTGACAACCGGGGAGGTTATGGTACCGCCGGTGGCGACAGAGACCATGGCGCGCATCTACGAGCAGCAAGGGGCTTATGAATTGGCGCTCCGTGTTTACGAGGAATTGGTGCGACGCTATCCCGAGAAACGCTCCCTTTACGAGGAGGCCCAAGCACGATTGCGCGAACGACTCCGCCATGCGGATTCTTGACTGGTACATTCTTCGGCTACATGCCCTGCCCTTCGCCTTCGGGACCTCAATTGTGGTGTTTCTCTTCCTGATGCAGTTCCTGATGCGCTACGGTGAGCAGCTTCTGGGCAAGGGGCTGGAAGTGTCGGTTATCCTACAGCTTCTGGGGCTGAATTTGCCGTGGATGCTTGTATTGGCAGTGCCGATGGGGGCACTGTTCTCCACTGTCTACACGTTCGGCAGCTTAGCGGCAGAGCACGAGGCGACGGTTTTGAAAGCCAGCGGGATGAGCGCCTGGCAGATGACCCGCTCTGTGCTTGGTATGGCCCTGCTGCTTAGTGCGGGGCTTGTGTGGTTTAACGATCGTGTGCTGCCAGAGGCAAACCATCGTGCTAAAGTGATGCTTGCTGATATCCAACGGAAGCGACCGACATTGATGGTAGAACCAGGGCGTTTCTTCACGCAGTTAGAAGGGTATACATTGTTAGCGCGGTTCCGCGATACCACAGGGCGGCTTCTCCTGGATGTGACTGTCTATGACAAGACTCAGCCGGGGTGGTTGGGGGTTATTTCCGCTGACACGGCGTCGCTG
>JANWXA010000177.1 GCA_025055465.1 Candidatus Kapaibacterium sp. | reverse complement strand
TGTACAACAACATCTTACGTGGCTTCGTGAAGAGTTACATCAGCGGCTTGGTGTCGCTGTTCCTGTACGCTTGGAGACGAGCTCGTCTGGCGTGAATGCATCGGCAACTCAGTCCGATACTCTGGGCATGCTGGAAGCACAGCTTCAGAATCTACTCCAGGCACACAAGGTACCTTCCCCTGTGACTCCGAGGAGTCGGTCGTAACTGGGATGCTGCCATGGTGGAAGTAGGTATGCACGCTCCGGATTTTGAGTCTGTGGACGACAGCGGACAACCCTTTCGGCTGTCCCAGCTCCGTGGTCGTTGGGTAGTGTTGTACTTTTACCCTAAGGATAATACCCCGGGCTGTACTCGAGAGGCTTGCGCTTTCCGGGACGTTCATACCGTTCTTACCCAGCAGGGTGCGACAGTGGTCGGGGTCAGTCCTGATAGCGTCCGCTCGCACCAACGTTTCAAAGAGCAGTACGAGCTTCCATTCGTTCTTATCAGTGATCCCGGGGGTCAGATTGCGCAGCAGTATGGCGTCTGGCAGGAGCGCCACCTCTATGGACGCCGGTTTATGGGCGTTGCCCGCACGACCTTTGTGATAGACCCAGGTGGAGTCATCCGGGCTGTCTTCCCCAACGTTCGCGTGGACGGACATGCCGAGGAGGTGCTGCACCGTCTTATGGCTTTGCAGCGAGAATGATTGATACTCATGCGCACATAGACTTACCAGCCTTTGACGAGGACCGTGCTGAAGTTTTGCAGCGTGCGCGTCAGAGTGGTGTAGAGGCCGTCATCATGCCAGCGATTTCTCCGGACGGCTTTGCCAAAGCACGGCAGATTGCAGCCGAGTATTCCGGCGTCTATCGGGCTGTTGGAATCCATCCTCACGCCGCGGCTCAGGCAGATGTCAGGGCATTGGCGGCGGTTGAACAGGAAGTGACAATGCCAAATGTGGTCGCAATTGGGGAGATCGGATTGGATTACTACTACACCACGATAGCCGAGCCGGCTGTCCAACAGAATGTCTTCCGCGAGCAGATCTGGATTGCTAAGCGTTGTAACCTACCCATCATTGTGCATAACCGGGATGCTCATACCGACGTCCTTCGCTTGCTGGAGGAGGAGCAAGATGGGACTTTGAACGGCGTACTGCACTGCTTCTCCGGTGATGAGAAGTATCTGCAGCGAGCCTTGGCGCTGGGGTTCTGCGTCTCATTTACCGGCAACATTACCTATCAAAGAAACGCTCTTGTAGCCCTGCTTCCCCAAGTTCCGGAAGATCGCTTGGTGCTGGAGACCGATTCGCCCTACATGACTCCTCGTCCTTACCGGGGTAAGCGGAACGAACCTGCCTTTGTCTCTTTTGTTGCCGCGAAGATTGCTGAAGTAACTGGAAGAACGCTGGAGCAGGTTGTGCAAAGCACGACGCGCGTGGCGCGTTCGCTCTTTCGGCTTACATCTATGCTATGGCTACTTGCTGTGCCTGCGTTTCCCCAAGAGGCTTCGGGCTCTGGGAAGCATCTCTATGCGAAATCTTTCGGGGTAGGTGTCCACGGCGCTACGAACACCATTGTAGAGCTCCGCCGCTTTGCGACGGGCGAGGATCAAACCTTTTCCTACGAGGGCTTGCCGGCGTTAGGGGTTCATCTCTTCTACGAATTTCATGACTACGTTGGTGCGGAGTTGGCGTACTGGTACTCTCGGAACACAAAGGTGCTAAAAACCCCGCAGCGCCCATGGGGGCAGGACAATCCCGACATATATCAAGCGGTGGAGCTGTGTGCGCACCTTACTCCTAATCCCTACGGCAGAGTTAATTTTTACGCTACACTGGGGATGGCGGCCCTGTTGAACCGTATAAACGAGCGAGCGGAGAACAAGGTTGCCTTTGTGACAGGGGTTGGGCTGCGTTTCAATGTTCGCACCTCCTTCGGTATGCTGATGCCGTGGATGGAGTGGCGGCTGGATTTTGCCGTAGGGCAGGAACGCCGTCGCGTGCTCCTAAGTCTCACGGAGCAGCGGGATGCGGATGTTACCTTCTATCTTTCCCTGCCGCGAATTGGACTACTATGGTTTCCACCGTGGTAGAGCGGCAGCCTGGTGTGTGGGTTGTGGAGCATCCGGCTGCACGTCATGAGCTGGCAATCCTGCGCTCTGTTGATACGGGGAGAGCGGAATTCCGCGCTGCTGCAGAGCGCTTGGGTTTTTACCTGGCGCATGCCGCGGCAGCGAACTTAGCAGTGGAACCCATCGAGGTTGAGACACCACTGTGCCGAACAATTGCCTATCAGCGGACACAGCCGCTGGTACTGGTACCCATTCTTCGCGCTGGCATGCTCCTGCTGCCGGCGTTCTTGCGCCTTTTCCCTGAGGCCCGTATCGGATACCTGGGGCTGCGCCGCGACGAGCGAACTCTGAAGCCAGAGCTTTACTACGCCAATCTACCTCCATTGCGGCCGGGGGCACAGGTTTTCGTTCTGGACCCTATGATGGCAACAGGAGGTAGCATGGAGACAGCGGTGGAGTTCCTATGTGGGTGGGGGGCAACGGTGTTGACTGCCGTGTGCATTATCGCCGCCCCTGAGGGCATCCGACGTTTCCGCCGGAACTACCCGGCGATACCCATCGTAACGGCTGCCATTGATTATGGTCTCAACGAACAGGGCTTCATTATCCCCGGCTTAGGCGATGCCGGCGATCGTGCGCACGGGACAGGTGGCGAGGGGGAAGAGGCACAGCCATAAACAAAAGGGCACCGGCTATCGCCGATGCCCCCGACTGGGCTACGTGGTTAGGCATTATCGTTTGTCGTCGTCCACCACTCGGTACTCGGCCTCCTCTACGCGTCCGCCTCCGTCCCCGCTGGTGGCCGAACCCCCGACGCTGCTCTCAGAGGTGGCACTCGTTGTGGATGCCTGCTGATAGAGACGCGTGGAGACCTCGTTCCAGGTCCGATTTAGCTCATCCATAGCAGTACGCAGCTCTGTGACTGGAGCATTGTTTTTCAGCGCTGTTTGAAGACGCTCTTTGACCTGCTCGATCCGCCCACGGTCGGCTGGCGAGAGCTTCTCGCCCAGCTCCCGAAGCTGCTTCTCCGTGGAATAGACAAGGGCATCAGCTTGATTGCGCAGCTCGATCTCTTCTCGACGGCGTCGATCCTCTTCCGCGTGTTCTTGAGCGTCCCGCTTCATGCGCTCGATTTCTTCTTTGCTCAGCGTTCCAGCACCGGTGATGCGGATGCTCTGCTCCTTGCTCGTTGCTTTATCGCGGGCGGTGACCGTGAGGATACCGTTGGCATCGATGTCAAAGGTAACCTCGATCTGCGGTACTCCACGCGGTGCTGGTGGAATCCCGTCCAGATGGAAACGCCCTAACGAGCGGTTATCCTTTGCCAATGGGCGTTCACCCTGCAGGACGTGAATCTCGACTGAGGTCTGATTGTCTGTTGCCGTTGTGAAGGTTTCCGCCTTTCGTGTCGGGATGGTCGTATTCGCGGGGATCAGCACCGTCATGACACCGCCGAGCGTTTCCACACCCAGTGAGAGCGGCGTCACGTCCAGCAAAAGCACGTCGCGGACTTCGCCGGACAAGACAGCAGCTTGGATTGCGGCCCCAACGGCAACAACCTCATCGGGGTTGACTCCCTTGTTCGGCTCTTTGCCGAAGAACTCCCGAACTAACTGCTGGATGCGCGGAATACGGGTGGAGCCCCCAACCAGAATGACCTCGTCGACTCGGTCTGGGGTCAGCTTTGCAGCTTCCATTGCCTTGCGGCAGGGGCCAAGGGTTTTCTGGAATAGGTCTTCGCAGAGGCTCTCAAACTTTGCCCGGGTGATAGTCATCTGCAAGTGCTTCGGTCCTTCTGCCGTTGCTGTGATAAAGGGTAGGTTGACTTCTGTCTGTAGCAGTTGGGAGAGCTCAATCTTTGCTTTCTCGGCGGCTTCCCGCAGCCGCTGCAGTGCCATC
>JANWXA010000176.1 GCA_025055465.1 Candidatus Kapaibacterium sp. | reverse complement strand
AGTCACCGGGAGCAAGTCGCAGGAACGGACCGACAGAGAGGAGCAGGGAGCGGTTGCTGGGTTGACGGAGAAATTGACGAGCATAGTCTAACGAAACCTGTCCCAAAAAACTCGTGGAAAGACGCCGGTAGCGCGCAAGGTCCGATTGGGGTGATTGGGTCCATTCGTCTCCTGTTGTATTTCGAAATTGCCAGGAGTTGAAAAAAAGGCCAGATGCGGCGGGTTCGCTGCCTAAAAACTTGAGAGCAAAATAGCTATCGGCAAGCCCCCGATCCCCAGCCGCATCCCACTCGTAGATGAGAGCTTCCTCAGGTAGGAAGCCTTCAGCTCCAGCACTGTAGAAGGCGGATCCGCGGGGAGCTGTCAGCCGGGTGTTCCGCACAACGGCGTCAGCCCAGAGGCCGACATAAAGGCTGTCTATAGGTGTCGCAGAGGCGTTAGAGATGGTGTACCACAGAATGACAAAGGCATCAGCGAAGGGATAATTCCAGGCATAACTTTCCAAGCGGATCCGCAGCCCTAATGGGTGGGTGTGTTCTGGGATGCGCTGTCCAGTTCCAGGAATGACTAAGTTGGTGTCCGTGAACTCCACGACGAGATCCTGATGGCTGAGGGCTTCCGGCGCATAGAATGGGTCCATTGGCAAAGAGGAACGCACTCGGACAGGGGTCAGTGGTGTAAATTCAAATCCTTCGCTGGCATAGCGAGCAGAAGCAACATCTATGGCAGCGGTCGAAACGGCAACGAGCTCTTCAGCTCCGCGGTAAATTCGCCCCCCTACCCAGAGACCGCCAATGAAAAGGTGTTCGATTCCGCTGCCGCGGGGATATTCACATGAAGGTTGCGCTGGCCAGTTAGCAAAGCCAGTGCCCAGCGTACCAAAATTGGATATCGTCAGGCGGATATTCCCTGCATTGGTGTAATGGGAGGCATCATCAGAGGTGTGCTGCTGTCCAGCAGCAGTGAGTGACAGCAGAAGGATCAGAGGAAACAGGCCCATGGCGATTACAAAATTACACTCTCCTAACGCCGATGCCGGCTCACTCCTCACGCAAAGCTTCGGCAACAGGTAATCGCGCAGCCCAGCGCGCCGGATAGATTGCGGCAAGTAGTACCAACCCAAGAGCTACTCCCACTACGACGGCCACATCCCAGGGCTCCAGGAAAACCGGGAGCGTTGAGAGAATATACTGTGCTGGATCCAGGCGGATCCACCCCCAGTATTGCTGTCCCCAGTAGAAGCCTAAGCCAATAATCAGTCCTATAGCAGTGCCGACTGTTCCTAAGACCAAGCCCTGTGCCAGGTAGAGCCGTCTCACCTCTGCAGTCGCAATTCCCAGAGCTTGTACCAGGGCTATCTCGCGCCGCTTCTGCGCAATGCTCATTCGGAGCGAGGCGGCAATATTGAAGACGGAAACAAGCACGATGAGACTCAAGACGGCAAAAGTTGCAAGCCGCTCCAAGCGTAGCACCTCGTAAAGCTGGCGATGGAGTTCATACCACGGTAATAATTGTAACAAGGGCGAAATATGGCGTTGCAGCTTATTCAGGGCTTCAGGAACGGCATCAATCCCAGAAAGCCAAAAATCTACTGCGCTCCATGTCTGTGGAGAGGTGCCAAAGAGGCGACGTCCCACAGCCGTGTCGGTGTAGAGTGCGAAGCTATGGTGCTCTCCGGCTGGAGCCTGGAATATTGCGGCGACCACACATACAAAGCCCGTTCCCATAGGTATTCCCAGAGCCCATTGCTCGAGCATTGTCGGTGTCCACAGCCATACGGTATCCCCAGGCAGTACGTGAAGTCGCTCGGCTAATCCCGAACCTACAACAACGGCCGGCATTCCATTGCGTTGGAACTCAAAATCCCCCACGACGACGCTTTGCGGGATGGCCGTCGCCTGCCGTATTGCTGACTCCGGTGCGGCAACGAAGAAGGCGGGTGCGAACGATCCACCCCGCTGTGCAATGAGTCGCCCGCTGATAGTAGGCAGTATTGCCTGGGCGCCGGCTATGCGTGCGTAGTACTTGATTGTGTCGGGGGCCATAGAAAACCACTGCCCACGACTGGATACTATCCGGAGATGGGGCTCGTAGCGCAACAGAAGCGATTCCACGGCGCGATGGAAGCCCTTGAAAATGCTGAGTACGCTGAGCAGAGTCGCCGTTCCAATTCCGATACCAAGAACCGACAGGACGGCAATAAGTTGAATCATGCCCCAGCGGCGTCTTAGGAGGAGCCATCGCCAGAGGAGGAGGCGCAATGCTGCACGGAGAAACATTATTAGCGCCCAACTACCAAAAGCAGCTTTGCCAGATACCGGCGATTGCTCCCTACCTCGTAGGCCTCTAAGAGAACGACATACGGTGCTGGTGGGACCAATTCCCCATACTCCGAGCGCCCGTCCCACGACACATATCCCTGGGCTGCAGAGTACACTGCATGAGCCACCGTACGCACGGGGGCACCATCCTCAGTGAAGACTCGGATTGTTAGTACTGCTTTCCGGAAAGGCACAGTGTATCCAATGACACAGTAACGTCGCTCGGCATCAGAAAGGCGAAAAGGGTTGGGTGATGCACTCAGTGATCCCTGGGGAAGCGAGGCAAGTGCAATGCTATTGGGCGCACCCGGGGTTGCCCCTGTAGGTGCCCCACAGCTACTCCACGAATTCCGCTCCGCCGAGGGTAGGAGCGGGTGAAGTTTTTCCAAACTAATGCCCCTGTGCAGATTGCCTAACGCCGGGTCATGCCAATCGGGTTCATAGTATACCGAGTCTGCAAGTACGTCGTTAGGGTCTCGCAGCACAACGGCGTCCCCAGCATTGTTCAGAGCCAGAGGGGCGGTCCCGATGAAGAGTCCTGTATGTCCTCCGAGCTGAGGATACGCACGTACAATGGCGCTATCCCAAGCAATGACTGCGAATCCGTTCGGCGGAATGGCGATGGGAGCAGTGATACGAAGGGTCTCAGCACGAGTCGGAGCCCAGTCGTGCAGCTTCCACCCTCGCAGCGTTAGTGTATCGCTACTAAGATTCACCAATTCCACGAATTCTGCCCCACCGGGCGCAGGTTCATAAAGGATTTCGTTAATACGGAGTGCTGGGGAGACAGCAGAACGGTAGAACCAGCCGCGCAAAGTGTCATTCCAACTCCGGGTATCGTTCGGAAGTTTTACAACGGCTTGTACTCCGTGCCAGCCTTCGGAAATACCAGACCAAAGGATATTTGTAGCGATGCGTAGCTCCTGGTGCTGTGCCGGGGATAGCCCAGAAATTTCATGCTGTAAACGTATTTCCTCGTCGGTAAAACTGCTATCGTTGTTGGCGTCTACCCAAACGGTGCAGGATGCTACGCCTTGAGGGTCAGTACCTGTGTTCTGCACAACAACGAGCAGTGTGGCAGGATCCGCCATTTGGAGTTCCCGCAAGCAATAGTCGCTCGGGAGAGGCGTGACACTGTTTGCCTCGCCTGGTGTAGCTCCTGAAGGGGCCGTGCACGGCAGAAGGTTCTCCGCAGACCATGCCGGGTGTTTTGCCCAGCGTCGCTCGAGAGATACTCCGCTCCTCCCCCAGCGCATGGAATAGTACAGCGAATCCACCACCAGCGAATCTGGAGTTCGCAGAATAACGGCATCGCTGGTGTTGTTCAGGGTTGGTAAGCGTGTCTCTACTAAGATGGTGCTGGCGGGAATGAACCGTGCTTCCCGTAGAGCAGTGGTGTCGCGGCTCAGAACAGCGTAGCCTCTTGCTGGGAGATGAAGCTGTGGTAGGCGAACAGTCGCTCGCAAGTCAGCGATCCACCAATTCGTGAGATCAACGCTGGTATCTGCAAGATTGTAGAGTTCCACCCATTCTGGCTCGGCAGTTGGCGGCACGGGCATGACTTCATGGATAACAACTTGTGCCCATACGGTGGCGGTGGAAATAGTGATCCACAGGAGCGACGCACTCCACCCCAT
>JANWXA010000175.1 GCA_025055465.1 Candidatus Kapaibacterium sp. | reverse complement strand
AAAAACGCCGCCTCCTTTCGGAGGCGGCATTGGGTAGAACCCCTGGTGGTCTTACCGCAACAAGACGAATCGTCCCTCCGAGCGCAGAAACTGCCCATCATTAGTATGGATACGCACAATGTAGGTATAAGTCCCCGGTGCCATTCCATGAGCGACGATCGGCAGCTCGGCATGTCCAGAGAGGAGCTGATGCGCATTCCATACTTGTCGTCCGTCCGCACTGTAGACTACAACCTCTGCGTCACCATGAGCCGGAGATTGTAGAACCAATCGCAGGTTATATCCATCAGAAACACTGGGGCGGACATAGACTTGGAATTCCTCGGAATAGTCGTACAGCACTGAGACTGAACGTAAAAAGTGGACCGTACCATCGTCATCTACGCTTTCCAGCACATATGTATATGTATGCCCCCGTTGCAGCCCTTGACGGTCTATGAAGCGGTACTCCCGGCCCATTGGCGCTGAACCCAAGCCGCGCAATTCGGAATGGGTTTCATACGAGGCAACCAGGGCAAAGGGACCATCGCCCTCGGTATCGTCCCGACGCCAGAGGCGAAAACCAAGATTTCGTTCTTCTGAGGCTGTCCTCCAGCCCAACACAATGCCTTCACGCCGGGGCTGCGCCCGGAGAAATTCCAACCGCACGGGAAGAGCAAAATCGCCAGCACGGCCATTGGAAAAGTAGAACTCTCCATTGATGTTCCCGTAATTAGCATCGATCGGCGTCTGCCCAACTCCCTGGAAGGTGGAAATCGCAACTGTGACCGAACTCGCCGAGCCCATAGCATAACCAAAGGAAGTTAGGTTACTGGCACGCGGGAAAAGGTCGGTAAACCCATGCCCTACCCACCGGTAGACACGCATGGCATTTGGATTCTGCCCGTTGAGTTCCACACTGTTGTTCGGATTGTAACTGAGTGTTATGTCGTGGCCTGCCGTATTTCCCTGATTGGTCGCAAGAAGCTTGTACCCTCTGAGCACGTTCCCTGGGACACCCGGCCCCAGTACGTTAGAGAAGTCGCGTACGAACGGAGAGCCCAAATAGCGAGTCACTGTAGTGGAGCCTAAGAAATTGGTGGTACCAGAAGCGGTCGTAATGCTGAGTCCAATATTG
The DNA here is from genome assembly GCA_025055465.1 of Candidatus Kapaibacterium sp. Lineage (GTDB taxonomy): Bacteria > Bacteroidota > Ignavibacteria > Kapaibacteriales > HRBIN21 > HRBIN21. Next base: position 2,883 of record JANWXA010000175.1, on the reverse strand, counting down.
CCAAAGCTATAGCTTGTCCCCGCCGCGCTGACATTTTCCGTCGCTTCCACAGTACCGTAGAGCTTCCCATCATCTCCCGTAGCAGTCTCCGAAAGGGTTGCACCAGTGGTGCGATCCAGAATGACCTTATACGTCCCTTGTGTTGTTCCTTTAGCACCGCTACCAACTGTAAGGGTTCCTTTAACTGTCACGTCCGCCTGTGGGAAATTCTTCGTCCCCCCCGTGGTCAGTTGCAAGTTATGGTAAGTCGTGTTGAAGATGTTCTGAGCACCATTACGGTTATAAACAACCGTGGAGTTCGCCTCGGTCGTCAAGCTTGTAAACCCGACACCAGGTAAATCCGGGCTAGCACCGGGGGCGTTCGGTATTCGAAGTGTTGCTCCCGACTTGACAGTAACACTATTGCTAACACCTACTGGATTGATCTTGTAACCGGCCATGTTAAGAACCGGAGCATCGCTGCCCGTACCTACAATCACAGTTGCCGCAGTGAAGTCTCCGGTCATGTTCTTCGTGGTGTTGTTCCCCTCCAATCTCACTGTTCCATTGAAGGTGTAGCCGCTAGGCAAATTCTGGTTCGTATTGAAAGCAATAAAGCGAACTGTACCGTTCCAGGTAGCGGAGAAACCGTTGTAATTGGTCCCAATCCAACCTCGCACAATGTATGTGTTGTTGGACTGCGTTGTGGGGGCGTTTGTCACACTAAAACCATCGGTATCAAACTGCGTGTCTAATGTAAAGGCGTCGTTATCCAAGACAATGGTAGTAACTGCACAAGTTCCGGACTCCAAGGTTTTCGTCCCAGAACCGCTGAAGCGCAAGGTTTGATACGCCGAACCATCTGGTAAGGAGACATCCACGGACTGATCTCCGGAGCGGCGATACCAGACAGTTGTGTTCCCCCAGTTATAGCTCGCGTTAGCGCCAAACACATAATTGGAGCCCGTGCCACCGGTAAAGGCAGCCCCCCGCACTTCGAAAGTCACCGTCCCAAAATTATGTGTGGCAAGATTACCTTGGAAGGAAAAGAATCCAGAGGCGTTATCAGCAGCTTGGGTAAATGTGACCGAAGAATTCGTCCCAGTTCCGTAGTTATGCGTGGTATTTCCCGTGGTGAGAATGAGAAAGTAATTGCCAGTAGCGTTCATACTGAGAGTAACGCTGGTGTTGTTTGCAGTTGCGATGTTGTTGGCTCCCCCACTGAGGCTCACTGAAGCAGCAAGATTGACATTGATAGTGACACTCGTGTTGATGGTGATGTTATCTCCATTTGCAGGAACTCCGTCAGGATTCCAGTTGGCCGCGTCATTCCAATTCGTGGTCCCAGCACCCCCATCCCAAGTTCTCAGCACGCACAAACCCTCAGGAATCCGAGCTTTACGCCAATCCTTCAAGGGCGCCACACCAGGAATGCCCGCATACTCGCGCCCTTCCGCTATCGAGAGCACCACACCTAAGTCACGGACAACAAAGCGTTTCGGGGAAATGCGGTAGCACTCCCCAAAACGGCGCCCCTCTGGAAGGAGGAGGGTCCCATCCAGCTCGGTCAGCCCTAAGACCTCCAAAAAGGCCGTGCGCTCTTGAGGGTCTACCATAGCAAAGTTGGTAATCAAGGCATTCCCAAAAACCTTCAATGGGGCCGTCAGTGTAAGGGTCGCCTTCGATAACACCAGAGTCCGACACTCTGCAGGCTGGGAGATGAAGGCCCAGCTTTGAATAACAACATCATCGTTCTGATCTGGCACCCCATAGGGCCGCCAGTTCTCTGGATCATGCCATTGTTGGAGTTCAGGATGGACTTCATGGGTAACCGCCGGAGCCCATATCTTCTGCACGGCGAAGGCCGCGGTAGCGCACATACACATTATACTTAGAGCGAACCGATGCATGGATCAACCTCCACGTGGAACTGATGGAACATACACACCGTCCTTTACTCCGTGCTGTATCCTTAGCACATTTACAAACTTACAGCTTGCGCCGGCTTCTCCCCACCCTTCCCTGTAAGCATTGCAAAATACTACTTACAAATATACATCAAACAGCCTCACAGCCAACCGACAAAGAGCTCAAAATGTTCGTCTCTAAACATGCCATGCACACGAGAGAAAGAACGAAGGCATGGAGTTTGTAAGTATCTCCCCGCTTACAGGTCGAGTCATTCGGCGATACGAGCCACATTCACCTGAAGAGACGGCCTATCGCCTGCATCGCGCAAAGTCCTCACAGTCACGTTGGGCCGCCTGGAGCCTTGCAGAACGTGCTACTCTGCTGCGCCAGACAGCACTCCTGCTCCGGGAACGTGCTCAAGAGTACGCTACCCTGTTCGCCGAGGAAATGGGCAAGCTCCTCCCCCAGGGAGTTGCTGAGGTAGAGAAATGCGCTTGGGCATGCGACTACTTCGCTGATCATGCCGAATGCTTTTTGGCGCCAGAGGTTATTACCACAGAATTTCCCCGCAGTTACGTGGCTTTCCAACCGCTGGGCTGCATCCTGGCTATCATGCCCTGGAATTTCCCTTTCTGGCAGGTTTTCCGTTTCGCTGCAGCCGCACTAATGGCTGGGAATGTTGTTCTCCTAAAGCATGCCCCAAACGTAACGACGACGGCTCTGGCACTGGAGGGGCTGTTCCGTGAAGTTGGCTTTCCCGAAGGTGTCTTCCAAGTCCTGCTCCTCCCTGTAGAGCGCATTCCCTCAGTAATTGAGGATCCGACTATTGCCGCTGTTACCCTGACCGGAAGCACGCGCGCCGGGCGCGCCGTCGGGCCAGAGCGGGAAGGGTGTTTGGGCGCAGGCGGTGCTCATGGTGAAAAGCATCCCCGTCAACAACAGAACCGAAGCGGAAGGTTTCATCAGCAGGGCGTGTATTGGATTTCGCGGACT
>JANWXA010000174.1 GCA_025055465.1 Candidatus Kapaibacterium sp. | reverse complement strand
GACAACAACATCGTAAAGCCCGGAGTCCGCGGGTTGGACTGTGGTAATGGTGTATGTTGCCGTTGTCGCCCCTGGGATGGGGGTGCCGTTCTTCCGCCATTGGTAGCGAATGTTGGCCCCCGTAGCCGTTACGCGGAAGACCGCTTGTTGGCCGGCGCAGACGGTCAGTGACTGTGGATGCTGCGTGATACGGGGACGTTCTCTGACCGTCAGACGCACTGTATCGCTGGTGACTGAACCACAAGCGTTGCTGACCACAACGTCGTAGACGCCAGCGGCGCTGGTTGTGGCGATAAACTGATAAGTTGCTATGTTGGTTCCGGGTAGATTCTGCCCATTGAGGCGCCACTGATAGCTCAGTCCCGAACCCTGTGCGACGACGCTTAGCGTGACAGGGGTGCCTTCGCAGACGGGCTGTGGCTGCTGTGGTTGCTGGGTGATCTGCGGTGGGCCGCTGATGGAGAAGTTGCCGTCGCTGATGTCAAAGAGCTGCGCATCCGAGGCATCCGATATACGGATTCGATACTGCGAGCCGGGCTGTTGGCCCGACGGGATTGCCCAGCTCCAACTACCGGCAGAGGCCGGGACATTGGTTGCAAGCGTCGTCCACGTCTGTCCACCGTTGGAGGAGAGCTCAATGGTAACGTAGTCCACCCCTGTGCTGTTCCAGCGGATGGATTTGGTGCTACCGGCGCACCACGTCTCCCCGCCATTGGGCTCCACGACCGTGATACCAGCAACGGTGAGGGTAACGGGGGACATGAAGTTCCATGCGTCGCCGTTGGCATTCCCGTTGCCGTTGACGGCATTCCCGACAGCACGGAGGGTGTACGTACCAGGGGTCGTTGGTGCTGTCCATGAGAAACTGAAAGAGGCTTGCCCGCCGCTCATCGTCTTCGGCTGAGTGTGCGTCAGCTCGTTGTTGGATAATTGCAGTCCTGAACCGGAGCCGGGCGAAAGGCTCCCGGCATTTTGCCCGGATTGGTTGTGTACAGCGATGTCAATCCCCGCAGCGGACTGTGTGTTGTGGGCAACAATAACGGTTAGGTTCAACGTCTGCCCCGGACGGGTGCGGAAGCTGCCGCTGCTACTTTGGGCGGTTAGCGTTGTTGCAGACGAGCTGGTACCGTGACAGGAACAGCCTGAGGTTGTCAACCCGGTGACACCGGATGAGTACCCCAGCACAGAATAACCCCCAAAGCTACCAAGAAAGCAGAGTAGGAGTAGCATTGCCATTGTATCTTCCAAAGCTGTTGAACTCGAGCATTTCAAAAGGTTATGAGCAACACGTTACGGGCAGCATCATATTGGCAAGGGAAGCGCCGCAAAGGGCGCTCTGCTGGTCCTTGCAGTACGCGGCCGTCCCGCACGGCAAACCGGGCACCGTGACAGGGACACGGTATGACGTCTCCGGTGGGGTAATTGACGTCACAGCCCATGTGAGTACAAACGACCGAGAAGGCAACGAACTCTGTCTGCCCTAGCCGAATGATGAGCACTTCTCGCTCGTTGTTGTAAGGGGCAAAGCGTCTCTTCGCTGCTCCGCCAACCTGTTGCAGCTCGGGGACGGCAGAGAGGTCCAGTTCCACCGTCCCACTGGGCTCTGTTGGTTGCTTTGTTTCGGAAGAACAACCGGGCAGCCAACTCAGGACAACCGGTAAGCATACACCTGCCCCAAGAGTCACCGCTGCTTTCCACAGGAACTGCCGACGTTCCGGGGAGATTTCTTTGCACATGGCTTCCTCTACTGTGAACCTGAGGGACTCACTGCAGTTGAGCCATAGAGAGTTACCCAGACGCGGATGGTTTCTCCGACTCGACTACCGATGACACCCTGGCGTCCACGGATGTTGAAGTCGCGCAGAGAGATTGTAAACTCGCTCTGCACCATGACGAGGTCTCCAGGGGCCCGTTTACGTGTTTCGGAGCTCTCCAGCACGTAAGTCAGTGTAATGGGGAACTCCATGGACTTCGCCACGCCGTGCAGAGAAAAGGTTCCCACGGCCTTTGCTGTTAGGACGGCTCGGTCGCGGCTCTGCTCAGTAATGCGGACCTCTTTGAGCTCCTGGATGTCGAAGCTGATGGTAGGGTATTGTTCGGCATCCAGCCAGTCAGGGCTTCGGAGATGTTCATCGCGGCGGGTGATTCCGGTACGCATACTGGCTACCGTAACCTGGATGCGGCCGGCAGTAGCTTCCAGGTGAGCGGGGTCGATCGTGAAGGTGCCGGAGACGCCGTCCGCGGTGCCTTCAAACTCCTCCAGCGGGGCGGTGCTGAGGAACTTGCACAGGTTGGGACCGACGGTGTTTGACAGGGTGACGGCCTTCTTCTCGTTGACTGGTAATGGGAGCCGTGTTGCGCCGGAGACGGCAAAGTGCAACAGGAGAAAGGCCAGGAGGGAGGGACCGATCAGGCGGGCTTCCATCAGTTATCCCCGTGTGTGAGACATTATCGAACGCCGCCGCTGGCGCCACCAACCCAGGAACCACATCCCAGTGCCGACTGCGACCAGCGGTCCAGCAATATCCAGGCCCAGTCGGAAGTCTGGCTGCCATTCCACGCGCTCGCGCGTCGTCCCAAAGATAGGATCGGCTTCACGATGGACGACCATCCGTCTGTCCTTCGTGAAGACATGCCCGCCGTGGGCCAGCCAAATGGCGGCAGTTAGCACAACGATAAACGCTCCGAACCATTGCAAGGGTTTCCATCTACGCATCGCAGTACCGTTTCAGTAGAACACGTGGAGTTGGACGGCAACCCGCCCACTGCGGTAAGCCTCGGTATCAGCCCATCGGTACTCCGGACGTACCTCCACGAAGGGCAGCACGAAGAGCTGAGCACCGAGAGCGAGCTGTGTCGTATACGGGATCGTTGTAAAGGCTGGTTCCGTCACGACCCCGTGTTCGACGCGGAGATAGGGCAGCACAGCATTCCAGAGCCAGAAACTTGCCTCAGCCGTAAGCGTCCGGCGGCGCAGTACAGGAGTCCTCAGGGAGCTGGCCTCTGCCCAGATGGCGAAGCGGTCAATCCAGCCGGCCCCGGCGAAGGCGTTCCAGAGGGCAAAGTCGCGGTTGCCTAACCACGAGGCACCCAGCGAGAAGGTCCACGGAGTGGTGCTCGGTGCTACCCAAAGGTGTCCGTTCCATACCGGTTGGAAGGCGGCTGTAAGGGAGTTCTGGCCTGTGGGGCTTCGCAGTCTGACATCTGCTAAGGCACCGGCTCGGAAAGCGCCGACCGTCAACGAGAGCCATGGGAGGGAGAACCACTGCAGATGCGCGCCCCATTGGGCGAAGTTCGGTGCCAGGAGGTAGGTCTCTTGTGGCGAGTCATAGCGTGCCCCCGGCAGGCGCCGAACCAGCATTGTGTGGTCATCGTAGCGCAGGCCCACCGCTGGCTGGAAGAACCCCGCTCGGAGCTGCGGTAGCCCCGGCAGCGGCTGGAAGGTTATGGAGCCACTCCAGCGCTGCTGGCCTGGGAAGATGAGACGGCCACCGTTGAGCGTTGCCTCAGCCGAGACTGCCTTGATAGGTTGCATGCCTATATGCAGCGCGCCCTGCATCGGGAAGAGGCGCCATCGGGGCTGAAGAGTAGGATTGTGCGATTGGAAGCCCTGCAGGCGGGCATCGACCCCGAGCAGCAGACGCCCTCCCCAGAAGCTGTTTCCCTGCCGCTGCCACCATTGCTCGAGCCACTCGAAACCGAGCTGGTGCCACTGAAGGATTCCCACGTCGTGCATGGTATACCACCCCAGCTCGCTTCGAAGGCCTCCGCCAGTCGGGCTAACGTGGCAGGCGATGCACCGGTTACCCGTCAGGAGGGTAAAGGTCGGAATTGCCCTTACGGGGTAGCAGAAGCTGAGCATAAGCGCTCCCAGCACCCATCGGGAGAGGAGCATGGTGCCGTTCCACGCAGAGTGAGTTCAGGAGACATAAACGCTTATAAGCCACCTGAAGTTTCTGGCCTCAGCGGAGGTACAGGGGCGCTACCTCCGACGGTGGAGGAGGAAGCTCGTGTCCAC
>JANWXA010000173.1 GCA_025055465.1 Candidatus Kapaibacterium sp. | reverse complement strand
GCCGTGCCTTCGGGGATGCACTGTTCCAGATGCCGCGTCCGGAAGGGCGCGGGATAGGGGTGGATGCACTACCGGAGCCGATTCGGAGGAGCCCTATCCTGACGGGTGAGGACCTGGCGCTACTGGCCAGCGTAGAGCAGATTCCGCAACCTGACCCCAGCTTCCCCAACTTCCCCGAAGGGATTCGCGCTGATGACGTAGAGCTGGAGCTCGCCGCCGGCGACCCACTGCGGGCGCTCTACGCGCTGCTCCATGCAGCGACGGACTCTGGAGAGGCCGCATGGCGCTGGTTACAACTGCAGCGCATCGCAAAGGCGTTCCTCCAGCATCGCCAGACCTGGGAGGCATGGCAGACGCTCCTCCTCCACGAGCGGGCGAGGGAGTAGGAGCCATAGAGATGCGCCAGGGCTATCAGTGGTGTGCGTCTTCCGTTGGCTTCCGACCAGCGGGAGCGGTTTGGGAGGCCTCTGAGAGGCGATGGAGCATTCCAGACCGCTGATGCGTGGACTTTCCCACGCGGAGGCCCAAGAACGGCTGCGACGGTACGGACCGAACGCGCTGCCGGAGCAGCCCCCAGAAACACTGTGGCGGAAGGCGCTGCGGCAGCTCCAGAGCCCGCTGGTCTATATCCTGCTCGGGGCCCTGGCGCTGGACCTTCTGTTCTGGCTCTGGAAAGAGGGCCAGGGAGTCCCGTTGGAGAGTGCGGCCATTGCAGGGATTCTCCTCCTCAACGTCGTGCTGGGTACGGTGCAGGAGTGGCGTTCGGAGCATGCACTGCGGCAGTTGAAGCGGCTGGCCCAGCCCTGGGCATGGGTCCTGCGGGATGGCCGTTTTCGGCGGATCCCTGCCCGGGAACTCGTCCCTGGTGACCTCGTCCGACTGGAGGCTGGCGACCGCATCCCCGCTGACGGTCGGGCCATGGAGTGCTCGGGAGTCCTCGTGGATGAGAGCATCCTGACGGGCGAGAGCGTGCCCGTGGAGAAAGGAATCGGCGACGAGCTCTCCGCCGGCACCCTCCTGGTGCGCGGACGGGTGCTGCTGCAGGTGGAGCGGACGGGAATGCAGAGCGCGATGGGACGTATCGCAGAGCTCTTGGGGCGGGTGACAGAGAGCAAGACTCCGTTGGAGCAGCGGCTGGAGCGCTTCGGACGGTGGGTCGCGCTGCTCGTTCTGATCCTTGCCGTGCTCGTCTTCCTCCTGGGTTGGGGGATTGCGGGGCGGCCTTCGCGGGAACTCCTCCTCTTTGCTGTGGCCCTCGCAGTGGCGGCGGTCCCCGAAGGGCTCCCAGCGGCGCTGACACTGAGCTTGGCCCTCGGGGTGCAGCGGATGTCGCGCCGGCGGGCAGTCGTACGCCGGCTGGCAGCCGTGGAGGCTCTGGGGAGCGTCACCGCTATCCTCACCGACAAGACCGGCACGCTCACGGAGAATCGGATGCGCGTCCAGCGCCTCATTGCCCCAGACCATGAGCGGGCGCTGGTGGCGATGGTCGTCTGCAACGATGCCGACCTTGCCACAGGGGCTGGTGACCCGCTGGAGCTGGCGCTACTGGAGTACGCCGCCCAATCGGTGTCAGTGGAGGTGGTGCGCCGCGAATATCCCCGTATCGCCGAGCGCCCGTTTGACAGCGCATGGAAGTTCATGCGCGTCACCACACCTCGCGGCAGCTTCTTCAAAGGAGCCCCGGAGTCGCTCCTACCACGCTTGGCCGTCTCCGACCAGGAGCGCTCGGTGCTGGCCCAGGAGGCCGGACAATACGCTGCCAAGGGCTATCGGGTCATCACGCTGGCTTACGGAGAAGGGGAACGGGAGGATAGGTTGGGCTTCCTGGGCTTCGTCCTGCTCCAGGATCCTCCACGCCCGGAGGTCCCACAGGCCGTGCAGGAGGCCCAGAGGGCCGGGATCCATACGGTCATGCTCACCGGTGACCACCCCGCCACAGCCCGAGCTGTCGCCGAGCGGGTTGGTATCCCCACCCAGCAGGTTGTGACCGGGGAGCAACTGGCTGTGCTGACCGACGAGGAGCTCGTCCAGGCCAACATCTTCGCCCGCGTCGCCCCGGAGGATAAGCTGCGGATCGTCATGGCGTTCCGGAGAGCGGGACACGTCGTAGCAGTCACAGGGGATGGAGTCAATGACGCACCTGCGCTCAAACACGCCGATGTTGCCGTGGCGATGGGAGTCCGGGGCTCCGATGTAGCCCGGGAGGTAGCCGATATCGTCCTGCTGGACGATAACTTTGCCACCATCGTAGCGGCTGTGGAGGAGGGGCGGAGCATCTACGAGAACATCCAGAAGTTCCTGCGTTTCCTCTTCGCCATCAACTTCGCCGAGATTCTGCTTGTGGCCGTGGGAATGCTCTGGTTGGCGCTGAGCCAGGGAGGCATAGGGCAGCGGGAGCTTCTGGTACCGCTGACGGCTGTCCAGATTCTGTGGATCAACCTGGTCACCAACGGGCTTCCAGCGCTGGCACTGGCAGCAGATCGGAATCCGGACGTGCTCTCCTTCCCACCACGCCCGAAGCAGAGCCCCTTGCTGGACCGGCATAGCCTCCGCTTCATTCTGTCCACGGGGGTAGTGGGGGCAGCGATAGGGATGGGACTGCTCGTGGGGCTATCGCCAGTGCTCGGCTACGCTGCTGCGCAGAGCGCGACCTTTCACTTCATGGCATTGGGACAGCTCCTCTGCGCCTACGCAGCACGTCGCACTCACGTACGTCCGCTGCAGAACTGGCTCCTCCATGGGGCCATTGGGGCAAGCTACCTCCTCCAGCTCCTGCTCGGCGAGTTCTTCCCAGAGATAGTCAGCGCGGTCCGCCTTCCTCTGTGGACATGGGGGCTCGTCCTGGGTGCCTCGCTGGCCGTCTGGCTCCTTGCCGAGGGGGCCAGCCGCCTCCTGCGGTACTTGCATCCGGTAGCGACGGACCACAGCCCTCCCCGGAATGCCTCTGCCACGGCAGGGTGGAGAGCGGGGCTATAAGACGGCCTTAGCGCTGCTGTCTACCCTACATCTCCCAGAGTATCGGGGCTTCCATTGCAGAGGCTGCTCGCAATGTTCTGGAGTATGGTTCTGAGTTGACTGGGGTCTCTGCAGACGCGGAAAACCCATGTCCCGAACTCGCCGTGGTGGTTTATTGCCCGTACCCAGCGGTACGCGGCTGCCTCTTTCTGTCGGTCTTGTTCGGTCTCTAAGCCTTTGACCTCGAGAATCACCATGATTGTGCGCCCGTCTGGGCATCGCAAGCGGACGAGGTAGTCCGGACGGTATTCGTGGCGCACGCCTTGCCACTCATAGGGAACGATGAAATCCAGATGGTCGTTGCGGGCGTAAGCGACCACTTCCGGCATTCGCTCCAACTGATAGGCCACGCTGTGTTCCCACGCAGGCGCATCCAGCACTACGTGGCTGATGTGGCTTTTCGTCGTGCCCACACAGGGTCGCACCGTGCGAAAGAGCACCTCCGACGTAGAGCCTATCGGACGAAAGCGCTCGATCACGGGCAACAGCGGCGGCTCGCCAGCTTGCATGTCAGGTTCGATGGCTTCGGCGAGCCGTTCGATGATGCGCTGCCTGTACTTGAGCAAGGCGATTTCTTCCAATGGCGTATCGGGATCGGTGATTACGATACGCTCCTCCAGATACTGCCAGACAATGTTGAGCACTTGCGGGAACAGCACGTGCCGCGCGCTCCATTCCTCGTGCTTGCCTTTGAGGCGCTGCGTGAGCTCGGCTGCGATCTCATAAACCGTGGTCTGCAACCGCTTGCTTTGATAAAACGGACTGCGGTCATGCACCGCTTCTTCGCCCGGACCAAGCCGATCGGGACGCCCAACGCGGTAGCCTGCCGCAGGCTTTGCCACCACTTCCGTTGGCTCATGCGCGGGGTCGATCGTGAGGTAGGGCACCTCGTCAAGGTTCACACGAATCCGTTGGCGCACGTCAAAGACGTAGCCCTCCACGCGCGGGAACGTGATTTCCAAGTGCTTGCGATCGGGCAACGCCCGTACTAGCGTGGAAACTTTCTGCACCTCTGTGCGACT
>JANWXA010000172.1 GCA_025055465.1 Candidatus Kapaibacterium sp. | reverse complement strand
ACGGATCGAGCTCAATGGCAGGGCTTTCCGCCTCTTCATCCAGCGCGAAGAAATAGCCCACGTCGTCCACCACTTGGCCCAGCGAATCCGCCAAGACTACGCCGATAAGGAGCCTGTGTGCTTGATAGTCCTCAAAGGAGCTTTCATCTTTGCCGCCGACCTACTACGACAGCTTTCGTTGCCATGCACCGTAGAGATGATCCGAGCCCGCAGCTACGGGGCAGAGATGACTTCGTCAGGCACTGTTCAGATCGAGCCCCCTGTCTTAAACGTTCGCGGTAAAGATGTTCTGCTCATTGAAGACATTGTAGACACTGGACTGACGCTGCGGGCACTGGTCCGCTTTGTGGAAGAACATCAGCCGGCTTCTTTGCGCATTGTCACGCTCCTGGCGAAGCCCCCAGCGCGTCACCTGCGAGTTCCTCTGACTTATATCGGCAAAGAAATTCCTTCCGTGTTTGTGGTAGGCTATGGAATGGATTACGCTGAATCCGGACGCGGCTTACCCGACATCTACGCCGTAGAAACGAGCGTCTCGGGGCAATCACCACCGTAAACATACGTCCATTGCTACGTCATAGCGGTATCCTCACACATTCATGCAGCAACCGACGCGTCCGCCGCAATCTTCCCCGGGTGGGCAGCCCCCAGCAGGACGCCTTTTCCGCGCTGTTATGGGGTGGATGCTCGTACTTATGGGGATTCTGGTCATCTACATCCTTGTCCGAGGCACCGATCGCCCGGAGTGGCCGATCACCTATACGGAGTACCGCCAGCTCCTGGAAGAAGGCAAAATCGCTTCCGCTACTATTGTAAAATCCCGTTTCAACGACTACGAATTTCACGGCGTCCTCAAAGAACCCATTACTCTTATTCGGGACGGGCGCCCACGCCAGGTACAGTACATTGTAACCAGGCTGGGCGTGCTGGACGCCGAGACAGAGCGCCTCTGGGCTGAAAAAGGCATTACCTGGACATACGAATCTGGGGATAACCCGTGGTGGGATAGTCTTATTTCTATTTTGCCATGGGTAGCACTCATCGCCATCTATTTCCTGCTGCTCCAGCGTATGCAAGTAGGAACCACGCGAAACATTTTTTCCTTTAGCAAGGCTCGCGTTCGCATCAATGACCCATCCCAACCGCGGGTAACCTTCAGTGACGTTGCAGGTGCTGACGAAGCAAAGGAAGAACTACGGGAGGTCATTGAATTCTTGCGAAACCCGGAACGTTTCCGCTCTTTGGGGGCAAAGGTACCCAAAGGCGTGCTGCTGGTCGGTCCCCCCGGTACGGGGAAAACTTTACTGGCACGGGCCGTGGCAGGCGAAGCTGGGGTACCGTTCTTTTCCATTTCTGGTGCCGATTTCGTGGAAATGTTCGTCGGTGTTGGTGCCGCTCGAGTGCGTGACCTCTTCGAGCAAGCGAAACGGCATGCCCCCTGCATCGTCTTCATTGACGAGCTCGATGCCGTGGGACGTCAGCGAGGAGCTGGGCTGGGCGGTGGCCACGACGAACGAGAACAGACTCTCAATCAATTGCTGGTTGAAATGGACGGCTTCGAGCAGAATAGCGGTATCGTTGTACTGGCGGCAACCAATCGTCCGGACATTTTGGACCCAGCTCTGCTCCGCCCCGGCCGCTTTGATCGAAGAATCGTGGTGGACTTGCCCGACGTGCGCGGGCGCGAACAAATTCTGAAGGTCCATACCCGGCATATCCCTCTGGCGCCCGATGTCGAGCTGGCAAAGCTGGCAAAGAGCACACCTGGTTTCTCCGGTGCCGACTTGGCTAACTTAGTCAACGAAGCTGCCCTCTTGGCAGCTCGGCGAAATAGTCGCGCCGTAACAATGAAAGATTTGGAAGACGCCAAAGACAAAATACTTATGGGAGTAGAGCGCCGCAGTATGGTGCTCTCCGAACGCGAGCGTCGTGTTACTGCTTATCATGAAGCCGGACACGCCCTCGTTGCAAAGCTTCTCCCCACTGCTGATCCCATTCACAAAGTTACCATCATCCCACGCGGGCGTGCCCTGGGCGTCACAGCTCAGTTGCCTGAGGAAGACCGCTACACACTCACAAAAGAGTATATGGAAGACCGCATCGTGATGATTCTGGGAGGACGTGCCGCTGAGAGAGTCGTCTTTCATCAAATTACCACCGGTGCCGCCAACGACCTGGAACAAGCCACTCGCCTCGCTCGCAAAATGGTCTGTGAGTGGGGCATGAGCGAGGTGCTCGGACCAGTTGCCCTCAGTAATCGCCATGAAGAGGTTTTTCTCGGGCGCGAAATCGTGCAACCACGTGAATACAGCGAAGAAACGGCGCGGCTGATAGACGCAGAAGTCCGCCGTATCGTAACCGAGGCAATGGAAAAAGCCGAGCACCTGCTACGAGAGCACATTGATGCTCTTCACCGGATCGCCAACGCCTTACTGGAGCGGGAAGTTCTCGCCGGTGAGGAGTTAGACTCTCTCCTCCACATCAAGCCCTCCGTCGCGCAATCCACTAACGACCTTCCCCATGATGAACCGCCAACAGACGGGCAAGGGCACGCTATCCAGAAGCCCTCGCCCCTGTCGAAGCAATTGACCAGCACCGAGCTCCACCAATTAGCCGACCACTTGGCCCAACGTCTGGGATTCTCCAACGCCACCGAATTCGTGCGGAACTCCCCCGCTATCGCCCCCGATCTCCTTACCTTCTGCAGCCTGCCGACTTCCTCGGAAGAGTTGTATAAGCAGCTCCCCAACCTCGCCAAAGCTCTTGGCTACGCAGACCTAACAGATGCAGCCGCCTCTCTTGGCGTCCCTTTCCCCGACAACTCTCCATCAAACACATGGAAAGAGCTATGGGAGCGGATGTACGAAGCCATGCTGTGCAAGTTCTGGAACGCCGTTGTGGAAGCCCTCAAGAGCGAAATTGCCCACCAACGGTCAACTATGCCTCTCTCGGAAGTACAAAAAGCGGTACAGAACCTCACTTATTGGCTCGGCTACTCAAGCGTACGCGATGCTGCCAACAGGCTGGGTGTCAACCTGGATAACTCGGAAGCAGCCTGGCAAGAGCTTTTGTTAGCAATGGAAAACCAACTTCGCGACCGCCTGGCTCGCCAGCATTCCTGCCAGCGTGGAGAGGTGCCCCCGGAATCCTCATCATAATCCGAATGCAGTGCGAGCGCGGAGCAACGCTCGAGGACTGGAACACGTTCCGTATCCCCGCTACTGCAGCATACCGAATCCTGTGTACCCATCCTGACGAATTGCAGCTACTGCCAGAAATCCTCCCCACTGCCGAGCTCCCGCTCCTCGTGCTGGGCAACGGAAGCAACGTCCTTTTCACTGAGAACTACCCCGGGATTGTCCTCCGAGCCAGCTTCCGCGGTATCCGCTGCGTGGAAGAAGACCCCGACAGCATCTGTGTCGAAGCCGCTGCCGGAGAGTCATGGCACGAGTTTGTTCACACCTGCCTTCAGAGGGGATGGCATGGCTTAGAAAATTTGGCTCTGATCCCGGGCACTGTTGGGGCTGCCCCCGTACACAACATCGGCGCCTATGGGGTAGAGGTAGCTCAGTGCTTAGAAAGTGTGCGTGTCTGGGACTCTGTCACGCATGAATTTCGTTGGATACCGACCACCGAGTTAGCGCTGAGCTACCGTACCAGTGCCCTTCGTACGGCTTGGCTCGGGAAAGTTGTTGTTACACACGTTCGCTTTCGCCTCCGCCGAGCCGTACAGCCCTCGTGGGACTACCCCGAGCTAAAGGAGTATCTCACTGCCCTCGGTATTCTCAAACCTACCCCAGAGGACATCTTCCACGCGGTATGCGCACTTCGCCGTCGAAAACTACCAGACCCAACAGATTTCCCCAACGCTGGCAGCTTTTTCCGGAACCCCATTGTACCCGTTGAGCATGCAGAGGAGCTACAGCGTCGCTATCCCACCATGCCCTGCTTCCCCCATGGAGACAGCGCGGTCAAGATCCCTGCGGGATGGCTCCTGGAACACTGTGGCTGGAAGAATATCCGAAGGGGCAACGTAGGTACATGGAAACGGCATGCCCTTGTTGTGATCAACCACGGAGCTA
>JANWXA010000171.1 GCA_025055465.1 Candidatus Kapaibacterium sp. | reverse complement strand
GGGGACAAACTGGTTGCAAAGTTTATCAATGTTATCATGCGTGACGGCAAAAAAAACGTGGCTCGCAGCATTGTTTACAAAGCCTTCGATATAATTCGCGAGCGAACGAAGAAAGATCCTCTTGAGATCTTTCGAAAAGCCGTCACGAATACTGCACCAATCGTAGAGGTTCGCTCTCGCCGTATCGGTGGGGCAAATTATCAGATCCCCATGGAAGTGCGTGAGGACCGACGCATTGCGTTGGCGATGCGCTGGCTCAAACAATATGCGCGCGAGCGGCGGGACAAATCCATGGCCCTCAAATTAGCAGCCGAACTGATCGCTGCTGCGAATGGTGAAGGAAACTCCGTTCGCAAACGGGATGAGGTTCATCGGATGGCAGAAGCTAATCGAGCATTTGCTCACTACCGATGGTAACTCCACCTGCTCCGTGACTGGTAGAACGTTTCTGCGATGGCACATCGTATCCCCATAGAACAACTCCGAAACATCGGCATCATTGCCCACATTGATGCCGGAAAGACAACCACAACAGAACGCATTCTTTATTACACCGGCCTTATCCATCGGATGGGCGAGGTAGACGAAGGCACAGCATTCACTGACTACATGGAGCAGGAGAGAGAGCGGGGCATTACGATCACCTCCGCTGCCGTTACTTGCCTGTGGCGTGGTTATCAAATCAACATCATTGACACCCCTGGACACGTGGATTTCACCGCCGAAGTTCAGAGAGCGCTGCGAGTTCTGGATGGTGCCGTCGTCATCTTCTGCGGTGTCGCCGGCGTACAGCCTCAATCGGAGGCCGTCTGGCACCATGCCGATCGGTACGATGTTCCCCGCATTGCTTATGTCAACAAAATGGACCGCTTGGGAGCGAACTTTGCGCGTGTCCTGGAGATGATCCGCCAGCGGCTTGGTTCTCGCCCTGTGGCTGTTCATCTCCCGATGGGCGAAGGCGAGGCGCTCTCAGGCGTCATTGACCTCATAACGCTACAAGCTTACGTCTTCGATCCCGAGGTATACGGTGCGCGATACGAAGCTCTCTCTATCCCCTCATCGTATTGGGACACGGCACGAGTGTACCGCGAGCAACTACTGGAAGCCATCGCTGACACCGACGATACCTTGTTGGAACGATACCTATCGGGCAAGGAACTCCACCCTGAGGAAATTCGCTCAGCTCTCCGGAAAGGAACCCTCCAGCGTCAACTTGTGCCCGTCTGCTGTGGCTCCTCGCTCCGCAATATCGGGGTACAGCTTTTGCTGGATGCCATTGTAGACTACTTACCCTCGCCTTCGGATATCGGCCCGGTCAGGGGATATGGCATCAATGGACGCGCTGAGACCACGGAAATGCGTCCACCAGATGATGAAGCCCCAGCAGCAGCTCTCTGTTTCAAAGTTCTCAGTGACCCATACGTTGGACGCCTGAGCTTCATCCGAATTTACTCTGGTACCCTTCGGCAGGGACAAATACTGCTCAATGCAACCGCTGGGAAGCAGGAGCGCTTACATAAACTGCTTCGGATGTATGCCAATCGCCGCGAGGAGCTGAACGAAGCCCGGGCCGGCGATATTATAGCCATCCCCAGCTTGCGGTTTAGTCGCACGGGGGATACCCTTTGTGATCCCCAACACCCCATCATATTCGAACCGATTCACTTCTCGCCGCCCGTCATCAACCAAGCCATTGAAGCCCGGACTGCTGCTGATCAAGACCGTCTTTTAGAAGCACTCCAGCGCTTTGCCGACGAAGACCCTACCTTTGAGTATTGTGTAGACGAGGAAACCGGGCAGATTCTCATCCGAGGTGTTGGCGAGCTCCATCTGGAAATCATTGTAGACCGCCTCCAGCGGGAGTTCGGAATCGCGGCCAGAGTTGGGCGCCCCTACGTTAGTTACCGTGAAACCATCACGGAAGCCGTCCAACAAGAAGGCAAGTTCCTCCGCGCAGCGCAAGGAGGCTCCTATAGTCATTACGGACACGTCGTCTTAGAACTCCTGCCGGGCGAACGGAACAGTGGGGTCATTTTTGAAAACGCTCTGACCGAACCACTGCTGCCAGCGCCGTTCGTCCCCGCAATAGAGCGTGCAATTCGAAGTGCTGCTGTGTCAGGGCCCGTAGCAGGTTATCCCGTTGTTGATATCGTTGTCCGCCTTATAGGAGCCTCCTACCGAGAAAGCGAATCATCGGAAACAGACTACCAAGCAGCAGCAACGATCGCTTTCCGCGAGGGGACGGCGCGAGCTAAGCCCGTGCTGCTCGAGCCTGTTATGCTGGTGGAAGTGCTCGCTCCCGAAGAAGCCCTCGGCGATATCCTCGCCGACCTTAGCGCCCGGCGCGGGCGTATCGAGAGCGTGGAAGTTCAGGGAAGTTTCCACCTGGCACGCGCGTATGTCCCGCTGGCAGAAATGTTCGGCTACGTCACACAGCTGCGTTCTCTGACACAAGGGAGGGGTGCGTACACAATGCTCTTCTCGCACTACGAACCTGTGCCACAGAAGGTTGTAGCCGGCGAGAAGGTAACTGTATAATGAAGCGGTGAGTTTGTTAGACCAAGCAACGGTATGCCAAATGGCGAAGGAAAAATTTGAACGCACCAAACCACACGTCAACATTGGGACCATTGGTCATGTAGACCACGGTAAAACAACGTTGACCGCTGCCATCACCATGGCGCTGGCGCGGAGAGGATTGTCTCAACCACGCACCTTTGAGTCTATCGACAATGCCCCCGAAGAGCGCATGCGTGGCATCACAATCAATACTGCCCATGTAGAGTACCAGACGGAACACCGGCACTATGCCCATGTAGATTGCCCAGGACATGCCGATTACATCAAGAACATGATCACGGGCGCCGCCCAGATGGATGGCGCGATCTTAGTTGTCGCCGCCACCGACGGCCCTATGCCACAGACACGCGAACATATCCTTCTAGCACGCCAGGTTGGGGTTCCAGCAATCGTTGTATTCCTCAACAAGGTAGATGCAGCATATCAAGAGCTCATAGACCTGGTAGAGCTGGAAGTACGAGAGTTGTTGAGCAAATACGGATTCCCTGGAGACGAGGTTCCGGTTGTGCGGGGCTCGGCACTCAAAGCAATGGAAGCAGGGTTAGATTCGGCTGCTGGTCTCGACGATCCGCGCTTTCAGTGCATTTGGGAACTCTTGAACGCCGTGGATACATATATCCCCTTGCCACTCCGAGAAACCGATAAGCCCTTCCTCATGCCCATCGAGGATGTTTTTTCCATCACCGGACGTGGGACTGTCGTAACTGGGCGCATCGAGCGGGGCATCGTACGGTTGAATGACGAAGTAGAGATTATCGGCTTCGGAATGCATAAAAAGACCGTAGTCACCGGAATAGAAATGTTCCGAAAGATTTTGGATGAGGGGCAGGCCGGCGACAATGTCGGATTGCTCCTGCGCGGTATCGACAAAGATGAAGTGGAGCGCGGCATGGTTGTCGCGAAGCCTGGCACTATCACGCCCCACCACAAGTTTCTGGCACAGGTCTACGTGCTAACCAAAGAGGAAGGTGGACGGCACACCCCTTTCTTTACTGGTTACCGCCCACAGTTTTATTTCCGAACAACGGACGTGACAGGAACTATTCAGCTCCCTCCAGGGGTGGAAATGGTCATGCCAGGCGACAACGTGGATGGCATGCAGGTAGAGCTTATCAGCCCGGTGGCGATGGAAGAGGGGCTTCGCTTCGCTATCCGGGAAGGCGGCCGAACGGTTGGAGCTGGAGTCGTGACCAAAATTCTGGACTAACTCCCAGCGCATAAGAAGGGGCAGCCCTTCCGAAAGAGGGCTGCCCTGAGTTTCCTCACAGAATGTAGGTAGCACGATCGGAAAAGTTATGGAGCGGATACGTATCAAACTAAAATCGTACGACCACGTGCTCATCGAGCGCTCTGCCGAGCGCATTGTACGAACGGTCAAACAAACCGGAGCCGTGGTCTCTGGCCCGATCCCGCTCCCAACTGAGCGGACGCTCTTTAGCGTCAACCGTTCCCCGCATATAGACAAAGAGTCGCAGGAGCAATTTGAAATCTCTATCCACAAGCGCCTTATTGATATCTACAATGCTTCGCCCCGAACCG
>JANWXA010000170.1 GCA_025055465.1 Candidatus Kapaibacterium sp. | reverse complement strand
GCTCACTTTAGCAGCAGCCAATGTTGCCCTGCGCCTCTCTATCGCCAGACAGTGGAGTCAGGGCACGCAGGAGGAAGAGCTGCTCGACGAGCTTGGAGCCCGTCTTCAGCACTGTGGTGGTGCTCGGCAGCAAAGGGGTACGATAAAGACGTAGTGGGGAACCTGACTCGGCTCCCACGTTCGCTCCACAACTGCTACATCCCGGGAGAGCGGCCGTCCGGTCTCCGGCAGATCAGGTAGCACCAGCGGCGATAGTAAGCAGAGCCAGCAGCTCTGCTGCACCCCTGGGAACTGCTCGTCTGTTAGGGAGTGCACATGGGGACCTTGCAGGATTACAGTCCCCAGCAGACATATCCCCGCTGCTACCGCCAAGGAGCGTTGGAACCTCATGCGCCCTCTTCTGCAGGCCAAGGCATGGGGACGAACGGCATCACTACCCCAGTGCACGGCGCCCCATAGGCCGCTCGTCCATATGCATAGCACAGCATAGGCGTTCCTCTATGGCGTCGGCTGCAATCCTGGGGATTGGCAACGAGCTCTTACTGGGGCAGGTAACGAATACCAACGCCGCATGGCTTGCCCAGCGGTGTTCGGAAGTCGGATTCCGGGTCGTCCACCAGAGCGTCGTCGGTGACTCCGTCCCGGAGATCGTCCAAGAGCTCCGAAGACTGTGGGAGCGTGTAGAACTCATCGTCACTACTGGCGGCTTGGGCCCCACGCATGATGATGTCACCGTCGAAGCGCTCGCCCAGTTCCTCGGCGAAGAGCTCCAGGAGCATCCGACCGTTCGGGAATGGCTGGTAGAGAAGGCCCGCCAGCGCGGGCAGCCGTCGCCGGAGCGAGTGCTTCGGCAGGCACTGCTGCCGCCCTCAGCGCTCCCTCTCCCGAATCCCGTTGGGCAGGCTCCCGGGATCTGGATTGAACGGGATGGCAAAGCCGTGTTAGCCCTCCCAGGGGTGCCGGCGGAAATGCAGGCTATCGTGCAGACAGCAGCCGTAGACTACTTGCGCCGTCTACGCCAACGGCTCGGCAGCGGAGTGACCTTCCGCTCCATAAACCTCGTCACTGCTGGAATTGCTGAAGCACGCCTGGCCGACCTCATCGGCCCACCAGAGGACCTCTTGCCCGACGGGGTCACGCTGGCCTTTTTACCCTCCTTCTGGGGCGTGCGTCTGCGGCTTGATGTCTACGCTGATTCGCCTGAGATGGCTGAGCAGCGCTTGGAGCAAGCCCGCCAGCGCCTCCAGGAGCGCATTCAGCCTTACCTGCTCGGGGAGGGAGAGGTCCACTTGAGTTATGTCGTCGGCGAGGAGCTTCGCCGACGGGGCGAGACGTTAGCTGTTGCTGAATCATGCACCGGCGGGCTCTTAGGAGCCGCCATCACGGACATTCCCGGCAGCTCCGACTACTTCCTCGGCGGACACATCGCCTACAGCAACGCAGCGAAGACCACCTTCCTGCAGGTGCCACCGGAGCTACTGCAGAGTGTAGGGGCTGTTAGCCAAGAGGTAGCCGAGCTCTTAGCCGAGAACGTCCGCCGAGCCTTCGGAGCCACGTACGGTATTGGTATCACTGGCATCGCAGGCCCTGGCGGCGGGACCCCTCAGAAACCGGTCGGCACCGTCTGGATTGGACTGGCAACCCCGGAACGCGTCTCCGCGCGCCGCTTCGTCTTCGGCACCGACCGGGCAGCCAACCGCCAGCGCTCCGTGGCTGCAGCTCTGACTTGGCTCTACCGCTACCTGAAAGGCCTTCCGGAGGAATAAATGATGGAACGGCCGCTAACGGTGCTGGCCATTGAGACGTCGTGTGACGAGACCGCCGCGGCCCTCGTCCGCGGACGAACTGTGCTCAGCAACGTGCTCCATTCCCAGAGCATCCACCGCCCATATGGAGGCGTAGTCCCTGAACTGGCCTCGCGGGCCCATCTCCAGCTCATCGTCCCAGTTGTCCGCCAAGCATTGGTTGAAGCCGGCTGCACCATGGATGATGTCGATGCCATTGCCGTAACGGCACAGCCTGGGCTGATCGGTTCGCTCCTCGTTGGAGTGAACTTCGCCAAGGGGCTGGCTCTGCGATATCGGCTGCCAGTGGTACCGATCAACCACCTCGAGGGGCACATCTTCTCCGGCCTGTTGGAGGAGCCGGAGCTGGGCTTCCCGTTCCTGGCGTTGGTAGTCAGCGGTGGACATACGGCCCTCTTCTGGGTGGAATCGTTCCAACATGTGCGCCTCTTGGGCTCAACGCGGGATGACGCTGCTGGCGAAGCCTTTGACAAAGTCGCCTCCCTCTTAGGGCTCGGGTACCCCGGAGGACCCGCAATTGACCGATTAGCCGCCAAGGGCAATCCTGCCGCTTTCGCCCTTCCCCGAGCACTCCTCCAGGATGCCACGTTCGACTTCAGCTTCAGCGGCCTCAAAACCGCCGTCCGTGGCCTACTCCAGAAGCGCTTCCACAAGGGGCCTCCAGAAGAGGTCCTGCCGGACATCTGTGCCTCCGTCCAGGCAGCGATTGTGGAGGTGCTGGTCCAGAAGACCATTCGGGCGGCGCGGCTCTACCATGCACCGGCTATCGTAGTCGCCGGCGGAGTTTCAGCCAACTCAGCTCTCCGGCGTCAGATACAGGAGGCCACAGCACGCCTTGGGATCCGTGTCGTGCTACCTCGGATCAGCTACTGCTTGGACAACGCCGCGATGATTGGGCTGGTTGCTCACGAGAAGCTACGCTTTGGGGGAATTCACCGCTTCCAGCGCCTGATTGTTACTGCCTCCCCCACCCCATTGCGAGCATCGCCGAAGTCCACTGCTAAAAGCCGCGTCAAGGAAACTCGTGAGACTACCCTCTCGGCGTAGCGCCTCAGATACTAATACCGAAGGATGGCCGCCATCATGACATCAGCAGGCAACTCATCGGCAGAGACAGCGAAAGTCCGCGTCCGCATAACAAAAGCATTGATAACAGCCTCGTTGAGGAGATGAGTAGCCCCCTGTGTGCCCGGCGGGACTATTTCTAACCTTTGGCTTAGCCGGTCAGCAATACCCCAGAGTTCGACGTCAGGGCGGATAAAAAGCACTTCAGCTCTGCCCTGGATCGCCGCGAAGAACACCGTACTAAGCTCCTCAGAAGCCTTAGGATTGTTTCCTCGCAGTCCCCAGAACCGTTCCAGCCACTGTTGCCGTTCCAAGTCGGACCAGCGGACGAGAATTTTTCGAACGTGAGCATGAAGCTCACTCAGGCTGTAACTTTCTGGATTCCCATAGACTGCCTCTGGTACTAGCACCGGGTAGTGGCTAATGTCACGGTACAACGCCACCTCATACTCCACACCTGCCAGCACCAGGGGAAGATGACGCTCATTGCCAAGAGGGGTCAGAGCTCGGTCTACCATCCGATAGTACTCCGCCATAAGACGCTTGAGATTCTCTCGCCCGTAGCCATGTCCATGCGTTGCCATATGTGTCCGACTGCGTCCCAAGCGCAGCCCCGTCCGGTACTGCACGATCGGTTCAGGCACATCTACTTGCAGTGCTTTCCACAGATCCAGCGGAAGGCCTTCCCGCTCTATTTCCGTCAACCCAGTCGGGCCTCCCCCGTAGAGCCGCACACGATACTTCTCCAAAGCCAACACCAGAAACTGTCCATTACCGAGAAAAAGCGGTACCAGCGGAGCGACAACAAAGCTTTCCCCTACAAACACCTCTTCCCGGAAACGCCATGGTAGCCGATACGTCTGCGCATAGTCTTGTGCTGCGAACACGGCCAGCCCATCGCTCTGATAGAGCCAGTACACCTCCCGCTCAGCAAGCTCCTCTAAAGGCCCAATGATCCGCTGAATTGCCGAGGGGGACGCCCCCCAGCGGAGCAATTCCTCATGGGCGCGGCGCAGAATATTTCGGAAGCGCACCGGATTCTGATGAGCTTCTGAAGTAACTCGCTCAGTCGGGATGTATAGCGATAAGTACGGTGGTTCGCCTTGGTAAAGAATAAGCTCGCTAAGCTCACGCTGTCCGAATAGGTCCATAGCCATACCCTCACGACGTTAGCGGTACACACCACGCTGCGATCTGCGAATAAAGTCTATACACTCTTGTACCTCCGGCGCCACTACTGGGTGGCATTCCAGATACTGGGCAATGCCCTCGCTCATGTTGAGA
>JANWXA010000016.1:10280-16253 GCA_025055465.1 Candidatus Kapaibacterium sp. | reverse complement strand
CCCCGTGCTCCACGGACCTTACGGTGAGGATGGACGAATCCAGTTGCTCCTGGAATTGCGAGGCATCCCATACGTCGGCAGTACGGCCCTCGCCAGCGCGCTGGCAACGGATAAACATTTGTCCAAGCTCCTCTTCATCACCGCTGGGATCCCGACCCCTCGTTGGATTGCCGTTACTCCTGCACAGGCCGAGCAACCTGAAACAATAGAAGAAATTCGCTCCGAGCTCGGGGCACACCTGGTTGTAAAGCCCAATGATCAGGGATCTACCATCGGTATGCACTTTCTCCACGACCCCACACCAGAGGAGCTGCACACAGCTCTCCATCAGGCTGCACAATATTCGGACCTGGTTCTGGTGGAACGCTACATAGAGGGGCGTGAACTGACCGTAGGAATTCTGGGCGAGACGCCTCTGCCAATCGTAGAAGTCGTTCCCGACTCTGGTGTCTACGATTACGAACACAAATATATCCCCGGCAGGACACACTACTACTGCCCCGCAGAGTTACCGGACGACGTTGCTGAGTTTACTTGCGACCTTGCTCTGGCCGCACACCGTATTTTGGGATGTCGCCATTTTAGCCGAGTCGACTTCCGATTGGACCACGATGGACAACCCTTCTGCTTAGAAGTCAACACTATACCGGGAATGACTCCGTTGAGTCTCCTCCCCAAAGCAGCACAAGTAGCAGGCATATCTTTCCCGGAATTATGCGAACGTTTGGTTCTTATGGCGCTCGATGGTGGGCACTCCTAACAGTGCTCCTCCTCTGCCCGTGCTCCACTGCACTGGCTCAACAAGGCACAAGCTTTGACGAACTGGCGCAGGCCTTGGAAGCACACTTTGACCGCGCCCTCATTAGTGATGTCCGCGCCCAACTGCCCCTGGGTGCCCCTTATGAAATCTGGGGTTGGGACGCCGGGGATTTCTCTGGCGATAGCTATCCCGACCTTGCTCTGACAGTCTTTATTCCACAGGAGCGACAACGGCGTGTTCGCGTCTACGCCTTCGTTGACCAGGACGGATTTTTACTCAACGTTGCCTCCATGATTCTCCCCTACATAGAGCTCCCCCTGGAGGTTGGGATTGCCATCAGTGACACCACCTGTTTCATCACACAGAAGCATCGTTCGGGGGTCTGGAGTATCCGCGGTTACCGCTACTGGCTGGGCAACTTTATGCTCTGGGAAGAGCGCAAGCTGGAAAGCAGCAGTAAGGGGAGCATAGAGCTCATCTCCAACTACCGATGGCTATACAAACGGGAGGTGCGCTTTCGACCTGATGGAGGGGTGAGCGCAGAACGCCAATCTGTCGTCGTACCTGTCTACCATCGCCGCCAGCGCTTGTTTGTTGGCTACCCTACCGATGCCGTTTGCTCCCTGGTGGATTATGTGCCCAAAGGTGCCTATTACTGGGAAGGTCCGCAGGATGCCTCTCTACGCATTCGCGCTGTTTACGACGAACGCTTCCTCTATATTGCCCTGTGGGTAACAGACAACGAGCTTGTGACCGGGCGTTGCGATACGTGTTCAGCAGATATGCTGCGCGTCTGGTTTATTCGCAGCAAGCTCGACACCACCGTATCTGTGGCCTCCCAGCCCCTCCGCCAGCAGAAGGCCTCACACACCACCTCTTGGGAACTCTTGGGCATTAACCTCCGCATAGGCGATTTTGCCGAGCAACCGCCGCAAGTCACTCTTCACAGCCAACAGTGGCAGGAAATTGCGCGATCCCCCTCCTGGCGTCGCACGAAAGCTGTTGTCTCACGCCGCCCTGATGGCTATACGGCAAAACTCCGTATCCCACTGGAGCTCGTGCTTGGTACCCCCGACACCGTCGGAGTGACTCCCTTCCGCCTCCGCTTCGCTGCCGAGGCTGTTGACCTTGACAATGAATTCCGTCCGGAGGAGGCCTCCGTTGTCTGTACTTCATCGGACTTCGTTGTAGAAGACCTTAACACGTATGCTGAGCTGGTGTTCCTACCCCCGGGCCAGTGGTACGGCGAAAGTCGAAATGTCCTCGCAGACATTCTCGCCGACGAACTCCTGCGCCTGGGTTTTTAGCTTCACTTGGCTATAATTTTGAAGACGGTCCGGCGGTTCCTTTGCCGGTTTTCCTCGGTATCGTTCGGAGCCACAGGCATCGTCATCCCAAAGCCACGGGGTCGGAGACGTCGGCGGTCTATTCCTCGTTCCACCAACGCATCTACCACCGCCTGCGCTCGCGCCTCAGACAGACGCTGATTATACTCCGGTGTACCAACATTGTCCGTATGGCCCTGGACCTCTAAGCGGATTCGGGGATATCGCTTGAGCAACTCCGCCAGCTCCTCCACAATAGGCACTGCTTCAGGACGAAGCGTAGCTTTGTCGAAGTCGAACAAGATAATACGCTCGAACTGTTTCCCAACCGTGTCGAAAGGGGTAATGGGTGCCGTATCATATTCGCCATGTGCCGGCACCGTGTCGCCCAGCAGGGTCAGGTATAAATGCACACGGTGTAGGCCGGCATACAAAGGTGGACGGTAGCGTACCAAGTAAAAATTGCGGAGACTTCGATAAATCTCGTTCAGCGCACTACTTAGCTCTTCGGGGCGGTTCAGAGGATAATAGCGCCCTCCTGTGTATGATGCCAACGCCGCCAGGAGCGAATCCTGCGTATACCCAAAGCCCACAGTAAAAATGCGGACGTTCGCCGCTTGAGCAGCCTCATAGACTTGAAGAGCGGATGTCTGCGAGGCATTGTCATCCCCGTCAGAGAAGAGAATGAGAACCCGCATAGGGGAATCCACGCGCTGCAATAGTGTAATGCCCTCCAGGAGTGCGTCGTAAACGGCCGTATACACCCCAATACCCCGAAAGCGGGTTTGTCGAAATCGTTCCAAGAGCTGTGGAGTCTCTCGTTCCATCGGGCTCAGAAGCTCCAGCCGCTCACTGAAAGAAGCCAACGCAATCGCATCGTAGGGCTTCTTGAGTCGTATCAGATCCTCTGCCGCCCCCTGCAAAAGCGTCAGCACTGACGTCATCGAGCCACTGTAGTCCAAGAGGAGCGCGAGGGCATAACCAGTAGTGTCCCAGTCATTATACTCTCGAACGGTAAAACTATCAATGGGGACATGCGACAGCCCCAGCTGCTCACCAAGGCCTCTCCAGTATTGGCGCCACACATCCTCTGCATACGGCGGTGCCAAGTGGGTAATGGGGGTGCCCGCATTGTCTCGGATGCGCACAAATAGGCTCACTTCCTGGGGATAGGACCGGGCATCAATACGCCAAATATCGGCGAAGAGTGGCTCTCCGGAGCGAAGACTTGATGCAGGTCGGCTCCACGATGGCATCTGGGAAAAGCCATCGAGGACACCAAACAGCAGCAAGACTACCAAAGGCGCACACCTATGAGCATTCCATCGCCTAAAGGCACTAAGCAACACTGTAACTGGGGATGTGTTGCCATGTGCCAATTGAACGCCCGTAACGCCTGTACATCGAGGTCTTCCGAGTCGGATGCGATTTCGCCCCATGCCAGCGCATTATCCCCACAGATAATACCACCAACTCGCACAAGAGGTAGAGACAGGTCAAGATAGATGCCGTAGCTGAGCTTATCGGCGTCTATGAAGACGAAATCCAGGGGATCCGAGGGGCGAAGGGTATGCAACCATTCTCGAGCATCAGCACACTCGACGACTACCTTCCCCAACAGCCCTGCTCTTTCAACCGCCCGTCGGGCAAAAGCGGCGCGTTCAGGATCACGCTCCACCGTTACTATCCTCCCAGTCTCTGGAAGGGCCCGCGCCATGATAATGGCCGAGTATCCGGCAAGGGTCCCGATCTCCAAAACATGACGCGCTCCCATGCATCTCAGCAGAACTTGGAGAAAAGCACCTTGCTCTGGGGCAATCCAAATTTCAGGGAACCCCGCATCCAAAGCTTCCTGCCGCAACATGGACAGAAATTCGTCCTCTGCAGAAAAATGTCGCTGGATGTACGTAAGAATATCCGGAGTTGTCGGAGTTGATCGCGATGCTATTGCCATTAAGGACGCGTACCCAAACGCACGTTGACGTTGATCCCATGCTGCTGGACCCGTTCAACGAAATCCCGCAGGAGAAAGAGCGTAGAGTCCACCTGGCGCGCTAATTTTTCATCCTTCAAGAAGCGAGCAGCCAGGCTCGTACCCGTTTGCAGCTCGTCGAGAGCCATGAGGAGCTGATCCGCAGCGCGCCGGAAATCCGAAACCAGACTGTCGGCTCGCACGACGACACGCTCTGCCGCCGCCGAGCTCCGCTGCAACGACTGGAGTGTGCTTTCTACAGCTGGGCGTTGGTGGGAAATGAGTTCCCGCAACTCTGTACTCATCATGGCAGCATTCTCGGCAGTTCGCTCCAACGCTGCACCGTGTTCCTCAGCAAGTGTCCGAAGACGCTGGCTCAGTACTGCAAGGTCTTCGATTACTTGTTGGAGCAGGCGGCGAGTTTCCGGCCTCAGAAGCTGCGACACCGCCATCACCGTAGTATCGAGCCGGGTAACCACGCGACGAGTGTCTTCTCCCAGAGCAGCAAACATCTCCAGCAGTTCAGCGACCTCCGGGGCGACAGTACCGGGAATTTCCGCTCCAGCAGTCAGCGGTTCGGAATCCGTTCCGGGAAAGATGTCCACCTTTCGCCCGCCAGTAAGTTCTTGCAGCCCAATCCGAGCAGTAGCATCCCGGCGCAATCGTACGCCTCCCTCGACACGAATGTATACCACAACCGAATCTGCCTGCGGCTCCAGGGCGACAACGCTGCCCTGACGAACACCATGAATGAATACCGGTGCCCCCGGCTCCAGGCCTGCCACTGTCGGAAAGCGTAGGCGAAATTCCTGCTGGGGTACCCCCAGGCGTACCCCACGTGCCCACGTGATCCCCAGCAGGAACAGTGCTATCGCCGCCACGGCAATAACTCCAACCCGAAGCTCCAGACGCCGCAATTCCTCCACGACACCCTCCAGTCTTAGAATGGGACTTCGTCCTCCGGTGACACTGGCGAGTCCGCGTCGTACGGGACGTCCGGTGCAGTAGCGCCCTCCACTGCGCTATTCCCTTGCCCCTCCCGCGAGCGCCGCTCCAAAAGCAGCATTGAATCAGCCCATATTTCCACCTCTCGTCGGCGATTACCCCCACGGTCTTCAAACTCCCGCGTTCGCAACCGCCCTTCGATGTAGACCCGCGCACCTTTCTGGACAACTCGATGAATGCGTTCCGCTAACTCGCGCCAGGCCACAATCGTGTGCCATTCAGTGTGTTCCCGAAGGCTGCCGTCACGGTCACGCCATGTCTCCGTCATGGCCAAACGAAAAGTCGCCAGTGGAACACCATCCTGGGTATACCGCAGTTCGGGGTCCCTCCCAACATTGCCAATGAGCATTACCTTGTTGAGCGAATTCCGCATGGCTTTTCCTCCTCACACCTGTGACTAATATTGCTCTGCTCTACCGTAAAAATACGCACTCTTTTACGCTCTGGAAGCCTCCGAGGTGGGCTGGAGTAAGGTCAACAGGATCTGCAGTGCTGCTTGCAGCACTTCGGCAACTTCGGGGGAAAGGGAAGGGCGTTCTGCGTTGAGGATACCTTTGGCTTGCTGGAGTGTATAGCGTTGCACACGAAGCATGTGCTGGATGTGTCGTAAGGTTGCAATGTCCTCCTCTTCATAGAGGCGCTCCCCAAAGACGCCGCGACGTGGACGCGGTCGGCGAAGATGACGCTCCCAGTGGCGCAACGTGTGGGGTTGCTCACCCAGTAGGCGGGCAACCTCCCCAATGCGGTAATAACACCCCATCCCCAAGAATTCGGTTCGTATGCCGATACAAAAATACTATAGGTAGCAGCCCTCTGCTGCTGAGAAGGGCTGATGGAGAAGCCGAAGATTGGCATTAGACTTGATGAGACCAGTGTGGTGTCAGTGCAGTCAACAAGGGCAAGGAGCATGA
>JANWXA010000016.1:0-10270 GCA_025055465.1 Candidatus Kapaibacterium sp. | reverse complement strand
TTCGAGAACGTCTGCCCCTGTTCAACCGCGCCTTGGACACTTATGCCCTACGTCAACGGGTAATTGCGGAAAATATCGCCAACGCGACCACACCGGGATATCATCCGCAGCGCGTGCGCTTCGAAGAGTTCTTCCAACAGCAGGAAGGGGTGGTCTCGCGTGGACTCCGCACCAGTGAGCGTCATATCCCCATTGGTCCGCCGGACCCTTCCGAAGTCGCTGGCGAGCGCGGCGAGGCTACTTTACCCGAACCTGAACGCTACGCTGCCGGAGTCTCTCACGTGAACGTTGACCGCGAGATGACAGAACTCTTAGAAACTCAAATCCGCTTCCGCTTTGCCGCACGCCTCCTGGCCCGTTATTTCCAGGGTTTACAAACCGCCATCCGAGGAACGTTACAGTAAAGTGGGAGTACTGTGTCATGGCAGGCAATATTTTCAGCAGCTTCTCCATTAGCGCTCAGGGGTTGGCACTTCAGCGTCAACGCTTGAGTAGCATTGCGAAAAATATCGCCAACGCCGATGCAACACGTGGCCCTACTGGCGAACCATACCGGCGAGAAATCGTGGTTGCCCGCGCCCACCCTGCTGACGCCTTCGAGGAGGCTTTGGGAACACAGCTGCGGGTACAGCAAACCGCTCCCGGGCACGCCCCTACGATTGTCCCACCGCACCGTTGGCAACCACCGCGCGTGCTCTCCGCTGTGGCTATGCCAGATCCATCACCGTTCCGCATTGTTTATGACCCGTCCCATCCAGATGCCGACGCTCAAGGATATGTCCGCTATCCCAACGTCAACATTGTAACCGAAATGATCGAGCTTATAAGCGCCCAGCGCGCCTTTGAAGCCAATACGGCGGTGCTCAATGCTGCCAAAAACATCGCACGGGACTCGTTGGAGATTTAGCTAACAGAATAATGAAAATTGCGCCCATCCAGCCCTACGTGGCCACCGTCTATGGCGTTCTGCCTCCCCAACCCCCTCCTACCCGGCCCATTGCAGAACAAGCAGCGACAGAACGGACAGCACAAACACTCCAACTGACGGCTGCTGAACGCGAGCTCTTCGTCCGGCTCTTCCCTGAAAGTGCCCCATATATTGCCCAACACGTGCTCTTCACGCGTGAAGGGCTTCTGCATGAGCCAGACATCTATAAAGGTACTCTGCTGGATATTCGAGTCTAACCCCCTGAAGGTGGTCCATGGTTGTCCCTGAGGCTCTTCAGAACCGACTATATAGCCCACTTCAGCAACAAGCGCTACAGGCGGCGGCTCCCATAGGTAGCAGCTTCGTTGATACGCTGCGCGCCTTCATCACAGAAGTCAACACCCTACAGACCGAAGCAGCCGAGTACACCGAGCGCCTTATGAAAGGTGAGCCCGTAGAGCTACATGACGTCATGATCGCAGCAGAAAAGGCTCGCACAAGCTTCCAGCTTCTCCTGGAGTTGCGCAATAAAGCGCTCGAGCTCTACCGTGAAGTACTGCGTATTCAAGTCTGACGGTTATGCCACCATTTTGGCAAGCATTGGTAAAATTTTGGCAACGCCTGACGCTGGCGCAGCGTCTTGGGCTTCTTGCCGGCACCTGCATCGTTGCAGCTTCGGCCATTTGGCTCCTGAGCGTGGCCTTACGCCCGGAAATGCGTACCCTATTTACGGGGCTGGACCCACAGGACGCCGCCGCTATCGTGGAAAAGCTCAAAGAGCACGGTATCCCTTATGAAATCGCCGACGAGGGACGCACTCTGAGGGTGCCCGCATCCCATCTTTACGAAACTCGGCTGCAGGTAGCATCCCAAGGCCTCCTGCAGAGGAGCATCGTAGGCTATGAAATCTTTGATAAAGCCGCCTTTGGTATGAGCGATTTTGTACAGAAACTGAACTATCGCCGTGCCTTGGAGGGGGAGTTGGCCCGGACAATTTCTACATTAGAAGAGGTGGAGCAAGCACGCGTCCACATCGTCATCCCGGAGCCCACACTCTTTGAGGCAGAACAAAAGAAGCCTACAGCTTCTGTTATCCTTCGCCTCAAGGACAGACGTAGTCTGAATCGGCTCAACATTGAAGGGATCCAACATCTTGTCGCCAGCAGTGTAGAGGGACTTGAAGTGTCCGGTGTTACTGTTGTGGACCAACGGGGGCGTCTCCTTTCCGAGCTCACCCCTGCCCCTACCACCATTGCCGGTATTACACAGGCCCAACACGAACTGCAGCAGCGTGTAGACCAGTACCTTACGAACAAAGTCCAATCTCTCCTGGATGGCGTCCTGGGAAGTGGAAACGCCGTTGTCCGCGTCACAACGGAGCTGGACTTCACCCAACTGGAACGTACCCGGGAGAACTATGATCCCGAACGCCAGGCAACTCGTAGCGAGCAGACCATCACCGAACAAAGCCGCAGCGGCGATACAACCGCCGGTGGGACAACTTCTACCCAGCGCAGTAACACCATTGTCAACTATGAAATACCACGCACTATTGAGCGCATCACTACTGCTCCAGGTGTGATCAAACGGCTGACTGTAGCCGCTCTCATTAATGGGACAACCCGCCTGGTGCACGAAGGGGGAAAATGGAAACACGTCTATATCTCGCGGACCCAGGAGGAGATGGAGAAGCTGACCGAGATTGTTAAGAATGCCGTTGGATACGATCCGGCACGCAACGATCAGGTATCGGTTGTCAATGTGCAATTTGACACCGGCGAGGCACCACAACCACCGATGGCATGGTACGAACTGCCGCTGGAACAGTGGATACGTTTTGTCCTGATTGCCCTGGCAATGTTAGTGGGGCTATGGGCGCTGCGAAACATACTACGCTCACCCATCGTACGCCCCTACCTGGAAGTTGCACCCCAGCCGGTGTCTCAAGCAGCGCTACCTCCACCCACATTACCTCTGCCAGCCGCGGAGTTACCGCCCTCACTGCCGGGACAGATCACCGCTGAGGAAGGTCTACCGCCGGCAGAGGAACGGAAGGCTTTGGCGGAACGGGTTCGGCAGCGCTTAGCCGCGGCAGAAACCATCTCTGAAGAAGCTGTGCTCACCGAAGAGATACGGGAACGCATCCGTGAGTATATCCATCAGAAGCCACAGGAAGCCGCACGATTAATTCGTTTACTGCTCAGCGAAGACTGATGCCTGCCGAACACCCCCTTCGATACGAGCAGCTGACCGGACGACAGAAGGCCGCTATCCTCCTGGTGGCGCTCGATGTGGATACCGCTAGTCGGGTCCTTAAGGAGCTGGAGCCCAAGGAAGTAGAGCAAGTCGTGATGGAAATAACCAACCTCCGCACTGTCCCGACTGAGGTAATTCAAGCCGTGCTTCAGGAATACTACCACCTAATGAGGGCTCACACCTACGCAGTAGATGGGGGACTGGAACATGCAATACTGTTGTTGGAGAAATCTCTTGGCCTGGACCGCGCTCGGGAAACCGTGGAACGCATTAAGCTGCTGAGTAGCATCCGCGGTTTTGACGTGCTGAAGAAAGCCGACCCCGCTCAGGCTGCCAGCTTCTTAGCAAAGGAGCATCCTCAAACGATTGCCTTCATCCTGTCTTACCTGCCCCCTGATCAGATTGCAGATATCATTACTCACTTTGAGCAGGAAATCCGTGTAGAGGTCATAACCCGGATTGCTACCTTGGGGAAAGTTTCTCCAGACCTGGTGCGGGAAATTGAAAGCGTTATGGAGCAGATCGCTGAATCCACACTGCAGGCAGGGGTAACTATGCGCGGCGGCAGCCCGTTAGTAGCAGCAATTCTCAACAAAAGCAGCTCCGCCTTAGCCAAATCTCTGCTGGAGGCACTCGAGGCTCGCGACCCAGCTTTAGCTGGAGACATCAAGCGGCAGATGTTCCTATTTGAGGATATCGTACTGATTGACGATCGCGGCGTCCAACGCATCCTCCGCGAGGTGGACAAGCGTGATCTTGCCTTAGCGCTCAAGGTCGCTGACGACAAAGTGCGGCAAAAAATCTTCAAAAACATGTCCGAGCGTGCTGCCGCTGTCATCAAGGAGGAGCTGGAATTCATGGGACCGGTGCGTCTCAAAGAAGTAGAAGCTGCTCAGACCCGTATTATAGAAATCATCCGCCGCTTGGCCGACCAGGAAGAAATCGTTATTGCAGGTCGCGGCAAAGAGGAGGTTTATGTCTGAGATGACAGCGAAACCAAAGACATATCTTCTCTCGCCACGGGAACGCGAGCGGGTACAACCCCCCACATTCGAAGACTTCGCCCGGACGCCCTTGGAGTTATCCCCTCCCTGCGAAATCCCTGCGACATTCCCTCCCGCACCACCAGAAAAAGGGGGTGCATCTGAACAGAGGTCGCCCCATGCACCTTCGCCATCTTCACTCACGCTTGCTCCCGAAGCCCAGGAACACACCGACACAGAAGCATGGCAGCATGAGCTTCAGACTGCGTACGAGCGTGGCTTCGAGGACGGTAAGACCGCCGCCGTTGCCCTTTACGAAGCAGAGTTCCGTCGCTACCATCAATGGCTCCAGCACTTCGACGAGCTGGCGCACACGCTTCGGATTCAGGTAACCCAACTATCGCAGGAAATGGAGAAAGCCGCTGTACAGCTCGCCTTCGTAATAGCAGAGCATGTCCTTGGTTGCGAGCTGAAACAACACCCCGAGCAGATTGAACAACTTGTGCAGCGCGCCCTTCAATCCCTTCCTACAGGACATGCTCTGCGTATCCGCCTCCATCCCGATACACTGGAGGCACTGCAGCGTGCCAGTAGCCGAATTGCCACAGCCCATGGGGAAGATATTTCCCTGATAGCTGACCTTTCGGTCGAGCCCACAGGCTGCGTCGTGGAAAGCCCTTGGGGGGTTGTAGATGCCCAGCTAAGCCAACAACTGCAGAGTATCCGCGAACAATTGCAATGCTGACTGCGCACGACATTCTCACCCAATGGCAGACACGAATCCGCGCTACACGCCCAGTCCGCCTTCGCGGTCGCATCCGGCAGGTTGTAGGGTTGCTGTTGGAAAGTACCGGACCGTATGTTCCTATTGGCGAGCTTTGTAGCCTCCGGGACAGTGACGGACGAGAACTCTGCAAGGCAGAAGTAGTAGGCTTTCGCGATACGACCATGCTTTCTATGGTCTTGGGGGAACCCGCAGCCATTGCCCCCGGGATGGAAATAGTCGCTTCTGGCAGACCGCTAACCGTCCGCGTCGGCAGCTCCCTCTTGGGGCGCGTGCTGGACGGCTTGGGCCAACCGCTGGATGGTAAGCCTTTACCACCAGGCTTGGAAGAACGACCAGTACATGCAACCCCTCCGAATCCCCTGTTACGTCAACGCGTCACACAGCCTATCGGCACTGGCATCCGTGCCATTGACGCCTTTCTTACTCTGGGCAAGGGACAGCGCGTAGGTATCTTCTCTGGATCTGGCGTAGGGAAGTCCATACTGCTGGGCATGATTGCCCGCAACACCAGCGCCGACGTTAATGTTATCGCTCTTATCGGCGAGCGCGGACGCGAAGTTCGAGACTTCATTGAAAAAGATCTCCAAACCGAAGGGCTGCGCCGGTCGGTTTTAGTCGTTGCCACCAGCGATATGCCCCCGCTTGTCCGCGTCAAAGCTTCTCTGGTTGCCACCACTATTGCTGAATATTTTCGCGACCATGGTTTTGATGTTTTCTATATGATGGACTCTGCAACAAGATTAGCAATGGCACAGAGAGAAATTGGGATCGCCATTGGAGAACCGCCCACAACGAAGGGATACACGCCGTCGGTCTTCTCACTGCTTCACCGTGTTATGGAACGCGCCGGCACAGGCGTCAACGGGACTATCACAGGATTATACACTGTCTTAGTAGAAGGTGATGACCTAAGTGAACCTATCGCCGACGCCGTCCGCGGCATTCTGGATGGGCACATCGTACTTTCCCGCCGTTTAGCAGCACAAGCACACTATCCCGCCATTGACATTCTGGAAAGTGTCAGCCGCGTCATGCCTGATATCGTATCCGCAGCACATCTCCAAGCGGCGCAATCCCTGAAAGCGCTTCTGGCAACATATCGGGAGTCGGAGGACCTTATCAACGTTGGTGCCTACCAGCCCGGGACAAATCCCCGCCTGGACCGGGCCATCGCTTTGCGAGATGCCTTGACCACCTTTCTACGACAAGGTATCCACGAGAGCAGCCTTTTCGAAGACACGATCGCCTCTCTGCTGCAAGTTGCGCGAGAGGCAGAGCCAACCTAAAGATAGGGTTCAACGTGCCGATACAAAGTAATGCCATGGCTCGCTTTCGCTTTCCGCTGGAACGCCTTTTGCGGCTACGTGCCCAGCAAGCACAGCAGGCATCCTATGTCCTGAACTCTATAAGCACTCAGCGCCAAGACATCGAGACAATCCTGCAGCGTCTCCTCCACCAGCGCGAAGCTGCCCACGACAGGATGGGCCAGACCGGCACGCTCCTCGCCCAGCAATTCCATGACCTGTGGTCATATTACCAGAATTTACAGCACGAGTTTGAACACTATCAACAACGGTACGAGCAACTCCGCGAGCTGGAAAGTGCCCAGCAGATCCACCTGCGTGAGGCCCTCAAAGCCGAAGAGATACTCCAACGTCTACGGCGACGACTGTGGGAAGCCTTCCAAGCAGAGGAGCACCGTACAGAACAGCGCCAATCGGACGAGGTCGGACAACGATACCATCAAAACCCGTGGCACGGTCCATCCCCATAAGTGTTGTTGTCTTCCTCATCGGGGTGTGCAGTACCTTTGTGGCTGTCTGGGGGGTTTTCCTTCTTCTTCGCCCCGACTGGTTGGGCTTAGCCCCCTCGAAGGGATCAGCGCTAACACGTTTTCCTTCCCCGCGCGACACCTCTGCTGCTGATTCCCTTGCTCTTCCCTCACCCTGGGACGAGCTCCAGGAACAACTGCTGCAGCAAACGGTCTTAGAGCAAAGACTTCGGGACTCTCTCGACCAATTGCGACGCGTGGCTGACAGCCTTCGATCCACGATAGAACATCTGCACGACGCACTACGAAAGTGGCAACGGCTCGCCGACTCGGCCCGGATCCAGCATTATGAGGCTTTTGCCCAGATATACAATGGCGCCCCTGCCAGCGAAGTTGCTCGCATCATGGAGCAGCTTCCCCCACAAGAGGCCGCCATGATACTCAAGGCCATGAATCGCCGTCAGGCAGCGCGAGTAATTGCTGCCCTCTCTCCAGAGCACGCTGCCGCTGTTCTAACCTCCCCCACTGGAGAAAATCGCCGTTGAGGCAGTGCCTTGGATTCTGCTCCTAACTTTGCATGCCTCATTGTGTCATAAAAGCCCATGCAACCGCTACGCATCGTTGTGGTAACACCAACGCTGCCGGCATCGCTGGCACCCCTGCGTGAGCTGGCTTATAACTACTGGTGGAGTTGGGACAGCGACGCCCAGAGCCTCTTTGCTCGCATAGACCCAGACCTGTGGGAACGCTCTCGACACAATCCGCTCGCACTCCTTCAGCGTGTCTCGCAAGCACGCCTGGAAGAACTGGCACACGATTCAGATTTCCTCGCATTTCTGCTTTACGTCTATCAGCGCTTCCGCAGCGTCCAGGAAGCCCCTGTTCGATACACCACTCCAGCGGGCCTTCCCCTGGAAGCGATTGCCTATTTCTGCGCTGAGTACGGTATCCACGAGAGTTTCCCCAACTACTCCGGTGGCCTGGGTGTACTTGCAGGCGACTACCTTAAAGCCGCCAGCGACATAGGGGTCCCACTGATAGCGGTTGGACTGCTCTACCAACAAGGCTACTTCCAACAACGGCTCAGCGAAAGCGGTTGGCAACACGAACTTTATCCTGCCAACGACATCTCTGTGCTTCCCCTAACATTAATGCGGGACGAAACCGGACGGCCATTGATGGTCTCTCTCCCCCTGCCCAAAGGCCCCCTATACATTCGTATCTGGCGTATGCTTGTCGGGCGCATACCACTCTATTTATTGGACACTAACCATGAACACAACCCATTAGTGGAGTATCGTGACATCACCGACCGGCTTTATGGTGGAACCATAGAAACCCGCATCCAGCAAGAGCTGGCTTTAGGCATCGGCGGCATGCGAGCCTTGCGTGCCCTGGGAATCCGCCCAACGGTGTGCCACCTCAACGAGGGACACACCGTCTTCGCCGCCGTAGAATGGGCTCGGCAGACTATGGAGGAGCACGGGGTAGATTTCCCCACGGCATTGGAAATAGTTCGCGCCTCCACAGTATTCGTTACCCACACCCCTGTTCCCGCCGGTAATGAAGTCTTTGGCACCGAACTCCTCTGGAACTATCTGGAACCCTATGCAGCCGAAACTGGCATAGACCGAGAACAGTTGATCGCCTTGGGGCGCATTACTCTTAGTGAAAGTAGTGGATTTGGTACCACTGTATGCGGGCTCAACGTAGCTTGGCATCGCCGTGGGGTAAGTCACCTTCACGGTCGCACCGCCCGCCGAATGTGGCGAGGGTTATGGCACGAGTTCCCAGACGATGAGGTTCCCATCACCTCTATCACCAACGGTGTCCACCTCCCTACATGGGTCGCCCCGGAAATCGCCCAGCTCTTCGACCGCTATATAGGCAAGCGATGGCGAACCGATAGCGCCGAACAAGCTCTTTGGGAGCGCGCTGACGCCATCCCTGTGCAGGAACTTTGGCGCGTACACGAGCTGCTGCGTGTTCGCCTGATCACTGCCATTCGAGAATGCGTGCGTTCATTCCCAGGGACGGCTCTCCCCCCACTCCATCCGGAGGCCCTCACCATCGGCTTTGCCCGCCGGATAGCTCTGTACAAGCGCCCGGAACTGCTCTTCCACGACCTGGACCGCCTGCGCCGTATTCTGTGCAACAGCGAGCATCCTGTGCAGCTTATCCTTGCCGGAAAAGCACATCCGCAGGATGCTCCTGCCAAGGAGAGCATTCAGCGCATTATCCGCACCATCGCAGAAGCCGGGTTGGAACAACACGTGGTCTTTCTGGAGAACTACTCCTTGGAGCTGACACGCCTACTGGTCCAGGGCTGTGACCTTTGGCTCAACACCCCGCGCCGCCCACAAGAAGCCAGCGGCACTAGCGGAATGAAGGCCGCCGTCAATGGAGTGCTCCACTGCAGCGTTCTCGATGGTTGGTGGGATGAAGCATATACCGGTACCAATGGCTTTGCCATCGGTGAAGGCGAGGAGTATACTGATAGCGAGCAACAAGACGCCGCCGAAGCCGAGTACCTCTACTCGTTACTGGAGCAGCGTATTATTCCACTATTTTACGAACGTAATGCCGAAGGCATCCCTGAGCGCTGGGTCATGCTCATGAAAAATGCCATCCGCACAGTCGCTGGCTACTATTCTTCCACTCGCATGCTTCAGCAATACATTCGTGAATGCTATATCCCCGCCCAGCAACGGCGTCAATCCTTGCTGGAGAATAACAGCCAAGTTGCGCGGCAGCTTGCTCGCTGGCGCGCGCGCATTGCCACGGTATGGCAACAACTCCGTATCCTTCGTGTCCATGGAAATGAGGAACCCGAGCTCAGTGCCGGAAGCACTTTGACCGTCCGCGCTGAGCTCGATCTGGGCGAGATTTCCCCAGACGAAATCCGTGTCGAGCTCTATGCCGGTCGCTTGCAACCCGACGGACGCCTCAGCGATGTGCGTACCTCCGTCTTAGGGCATTCTCCCACCACTCATTCAACCCACCACTGCTTCGAGGGAAGCCTTTTGTTGGACGAAAGCGGCCAGTTTGGCTATACGGTTCGCGTCGTCCCGTGGCATCCGGCGCTCCCTACCCCGGCAGAATTGCGCCTCTGTTACTGGGCCCAGCCATGGGCAGGCTCGTAATAGAAAACCTTGCACCTTCGTCCACTCTCTGCGGAAGGGTTCAAGTAGTAGTTAGGTGACCAAAACGGCTCGCAATCTTGACGTAATGCCGAACCGTGCTCTCCTTATCGGATTACTTCACCGCCAGGTCACACGTCCACAACTGCACGACCATCTTCAGGAACTGGAGGCGCTCGTACATAGCGCTGGCGCTGAAGTTATTGCCACATATTGGCAAGAACGCTCAAAGCCGGACGTGGCAACCCTGATCGGGAGGGGAAAAGTAGAAGAACTCCACCGCTTCATACAGGAACAAGGCATTTCTATGGTCGTCTTTGATGAGGAGCTCACCCCCGTCCAGGCCAGGAATCTGGAACGGGCTTGGAATGTAAAGGTATTGGATCGGGCCGGTATTATCCTCCA
>JANWXA010000169.1 GCA_025055465.1 Candidatus Kapaibacterium sp. | reverse complement strand
AATCCAAACTCGCTCTGGGGCCAGGATCCAGACCCCACGTCGATGCCAAGGTTCTGATTCTATCCCAACAGGGAAGGCCGCTTCGGCTTCAGCAAATGCTGCCGGTAACGCTGCCACTAAGTCCCAAAGGAAGTGAACCATGGGTACAGGAAGCTCTTTGCGCGGCAGTTCGGCGCAGAACGTCGAGCAAAGGGAATCCCATCGACCCCACCGCAGCCCTGCCAGCTGCGGTGGCAACTCGGGTAGGCCTATCCAGACAGCCATCGGCACCTCATTGCAAAAAAGTGCCCATGCCGGGTTCTCCTGGCCCAACTCGCCCCAAAGCTTGCGGAGCACCTCAAGAGTAGCCTGCGATGGCAAAAGCTGGGCGTTCAGCAACAACAGTGGTGGGTGAAGTTGAGCTGTGGTAATGCCAGGAAAGCGTGCCAGAAACGAGCGATACCAGGGCTCCCGCTCCGGCGGGACTGCAACGGCAACACGAGCCTCTGGAAAGCGGTGTTGCCACCACTCTAAGAGACGCAAAGGCCCCCAGCGGAGCTCCCACAGGCAGTGCAAGCAACTAAACGGATAGAACCCCTCGGCAGCCGCAGCCGAAGCTTCAACGACTACAAGGGCGTGCGGGTTCATACCACGCTTGTTACTACCTCTACTCCTTCCAGCCGGCGCTGCTGGTAACGCAACGCCGCTCGCAGAAAGTGGACAAACAGTGGATGACCTGCCGGAACGCGGGACTTAAACTCTGGATGGAATTGAACCCCAACAAACCACCGATGATGTGCCAGCTCAACGATCTCCACTAAACGTCCGTCCGGCGATGTCCCGCTCACGACCAACCCATGCTCCTGCAAGGCGGGTAGAAATTCAGGATTGACTTCATAGCGATGGCGATGACGCTCGTAGACAAGCTCTTGCCCATAAGCCTGCCAGGCTTTCGTTCCCTTCCGGACAACGCAGGGATAAGCACCCAAGCGCATCGTTCCTCCTTTCTGTTTGACCCTACGCTGTTCGGGCAGCAGGTCTATGACATTGTAAGCCGTACGGGCAAATTCCGCAGAATGCGCACCTTGCCAATTGCAGACATTGCGGGCAAACTCAATGATCGCACACTGCATCCCCAAGCAGATACCAAAGTACGGGATATTGCTCCGCCGAGCATATCCGGCAGCAGCAATCTTTCCCTCTACCCCACGGGAACCGAAGCCCGGGGCCACCAAGATCCCATCGGTATCGGACAGAGGGTGATCCGCCGTCCCGTTCAGCGACAATTCCTCAGCACTAACCCAGCGGACAACGACCCGCGCATTAACTACCGCTCCAGCATGCGTGAGCGCTTCCAGGATGCTTTTGTACGAATCCCAATACTGTGTGTACTTCCCTATAAAGGCAATCGTGAGAACATATCGTGGGTTTTTGATACGCCGGACGAATCGGTTCCACCGCTCCATCCGCAGCGGCTTGCCTTGCAGGCCCAGCTTCCGGAGAACAATCATATCCAGACCCCGCCGAGCGAACATCTGCGGTACTTCATAGATGTTTTCCACATCCAACGCCTCAATGACTGCTTCTTCTTCTACGTTGCAAAAAAGAGCAATCTTGGCACGAATGTCACGACCAAGCCGCTGCTCAGTTCGGCACAACAATATGTCGGGGCGGATACCTGATTC
Source organism: Candidatus Kapaibacterium sp. (assembly GCA_025055465.1). Classification (GTDB taxonomy): domain Bacteria; phylum Bacteroidota; class Ignavibacteria; order Kapaibacteriales; family HRBIN21; genus HRBIN21. The sequence goes on along the minus strand of JANWXA010000169.1, from coordinate 2,515 downwards.
CATAAGAACCTTGACGGAGTGCTGGGTGGGTTTGGTCTTGACCTCGCCAGCCGAACGGATGTAGGGAACATAGGTCAAATGAATGTTGAGCGTGTTTTGCGAGCCTCGTTCTAAACAAAGCTGTCGAGCAGCTTCCAGAAATGGTAAAGATTCTATGTCGCCAACCGTTCCGCCAATTTCGATCAGCACAATGTCGTGCTGGCCATCAAAAATCGTCATGCGACGCTTGATCTCATCGGTAATGTGCGGAATAACCTGCACGGTCTTACCCAGATAGTAGCCCTTCCGCTCGCGCTGGATGACCTCGTGGTAGACTTGGCCAGTCGTTGTATTGTTGAGACGCGAGGTCGTAATGTCTATGAAGCGCTCGTAGTGCCCAAGGTCCAAGTCTGTCTCCGCCCCATCATCGGTAACGTAGACCTCACCGTGTTGATACGGGTTCATCGTGCCGGGGTCTACGTTGATGTAGGGGTCAAACTTCAGCGCCGTAACACTGAAGCCGCGCTGTTTCAGCAGCAGGCCCAGTGAGGCCGTTGCAATCCCCTTCCCCAGCGAGGAAAGCACCCCACCCGTAATGAAAACGTATTTGGTTATCGGCATGGCTGACTCGCCTACATTGTGCTCCAGGGTTGTCCACAAGGCCGCTGCGGCTCCCGCAACTACCCGAGGCGGGATTCAAACTTAGAGAAAAGCCCCCAATACAGGCGGCTACCAGGTATCCTATTCCGGGGTTGCTTGCTCTGTAATCGGAGCATAGAGAAGGGGCTTGCTGGGGCTGGCATCACTGTTGAGGTTGAGAATCTGAAGCTGCAGCAGGTATTCACCATCCGGCACCATTGGCGGGATTGCCAGCAGCTCGGTAATAGTAGCCTCCATGCGTGTTGCGTGAGGATACTGCCAAAACGCTCGATGGGCCTTGAGCGCCCCACCATCGTTTTCACGGTCAACCGAGGGGAGATCGGTCAGAAGGTGCAGAACGCCATAGCGCACCAGAAGCTCGGCTGCTTCAGGTGTAAAGTACGGAGGATTTGTTCCAGAAAAGTCATGTGGTTGTCCCCGGGCCACCCCCGTGCGGACGATCAGAGCCTCCGGGGGCGGAATCAGTAGCAACGGCTGTAACTGTGCAGCGGTTATCACTTGGTCCCCACGGGCAAGTTGCAAAGGCTCCACCGTCACAAGCTGTGCCCAGAACAGAAAACGTCGAAGACAATAGTAAAGCGGGACGCGCTCCACTGTGATGTGTCCGACGCATTCCGTATGGGTTGTGTTGCCGTGTGGAACTATTTCCACGATATCGCAATTGCAGGAACCACCGTCGGCAACAGAACCGATAAATCTTCCACTGTGAATTGGGACAATGCGGGGGGACGGTAACCCGAAGGCCCGCGGGGCCTCTGCCCCATCAGCGATAGGAAAGGCCAAATCAATAGGCTGAGCAGGGTCAATAAGGACCCACCGTGAAGGCAATTCAACCCATAGACGTAGCATGCAACCCCCGCACAACTGCAACCGCCCAGCAAAATTAGCAGCTCCAGGGCGGTAAGGGGCAACGGTGCCCCGGTAATTTTGCACCTTCCTTAGCAGACATAGGAAGACGAGTATGGAACGCCTGATCCGGTGGATCGAGCGGCTGACACGGATGGGTGAAAGCTGTGCGACCGCATGTGTATTGGCCCTCGTGCTTCTGGTCTTCGGCAACGTTGTTGCCCGTTACGGCTTCAACCGAAGTGCCATGGCGCTACAAGAGTTGCAGTGGTACTTCTATGGTCTAAGCTTCCTCATAGCGATGGCACCAACGCTGCTGACGGATGGGCACGTGCGCATCGACATCCTCTACGCCCGACTCCCAGCCCGTTGGCAACGGTGGATAGATGTCTGGGGCACTCTGCTTTTTCTACTCCCCTTCACTGTCCTGATACTCTGGGCATCGCAGGACTTTGTTGCATACTCTCTCGCTATTCGGGAAGGCTCGCCCAACCCTGGTGGCCTGCCCGCGGTGTACCTCTTCAAGATGGCTATCCCTCTCGGCTTTGGGTTGCTTTTGCTTGGAAGCTTTGTCTTTCTGTGGCGTCGAGCACGTGGAGAAAAAGCTGCCAGCAGGTGGGGGAAGCAGCTATGATTGGGGTTCTGCTCTTCGCCGTCGCTTTCCTACTCCTGATGGCAGGATACCCTGTAGCCTTTACCTTCGCAGCGGTTTCTGTAGCTTTCGCGGCGCTGACCGGGCAGTTAGAGCTTTTCGCCATGATGCCGGAACGAATCTATGCACTCATGACCAACTTTACGTTGATGTCCGTGCCCTTGTTTGTCTTTATGGGCATGGTCTTACAGCGCTCCGGTCTGGCAGAAATGTTGCTGGAGACAATTGGTATGCTGTTCGGGCGCCTACGGGGTGGTGTGGCTATCGGCACAGTCGTTGTAGGAGCGATCTTAGCTGCCTCTACTGGGATTGTTGGGGCCACGGTAGTGGCAATGAGCTTGATTGCCCTCCCAGTCATGCTCAAGTACGGCTACAACC
>JANWXA010000168.1 GCA_025055465.1 Candidatus Kapaibacterium sp. | reverse complement strand
TGGTAACCTCGCTGGAGGAGCGTCCGCAGAAGGAGCACCGGAGTTCTTCAGGATGGAAATTCGGATGTCGAGGTGAGCTGCTCATGGAGTTCCTTCCGAGGCTTTTCGTTCTTCAGCACGACGTTCCAGGACTTTGTCAATGATCCCATACTCCAGGGCTTCGTGTGCCGACATATAATGGTCGCGATCAGCGTCGACGCGAATCTTGTCCACAGGCTGTCCCGTGTGGCGAGCGATGATTTCATAAAGCATATCCCGGATGCGGAGCATTTCGCGGGTGTAAATTTCGATATCGGCAGCTCGTCCCTGGGTGCCACCCAGCGGTTGATGCATCATGATGCGAGAGTGAGGGAGAGCAAAACGCTTTCCCCTGGTACCGGCGCAGAGCAGGACTTGGGCCATAGAAGCAGCCAGCCCAATGCAGATAGTGCAGATGTTCGGTCGCACATACTGCATTGTGTCGTAGATAGCTAAACCTGCCGTTACGCTCCCGCCTGGAGAGTTGATGTACAGATAGATGTCCTTGTGGGGATCCTCGCTTTCCAGAAAGAGTAGCTGCGCAATGGTAAGGCTGGCAATGTAATCATCTATAGGGGATCCCACAAAGATGATGCGCTCTTTGAGGAGTCTGGAGTAGATGTCGTAGGCACGCTCACCCCGGCTGGTCTGCTCTACCACTATGGGGACCAGTTGACCATGGATCGAGCTCTGCTGTAGTTGCAAGAGTTCGCTCATGTTAGGCGTGTGGGTGTTGTCGAACATAGTCAGCGTAAGGAACTGGTTCGACGTCCGTGTTCTGCAGCAGAAGCTGCCATAGTTTCCGACGCCGCAAGTCGTATTCGAGGTCAGGGTCTTCCTGAAGTTGCTTACGTAAATCTGTTTCGGCCATGTTGAGGGATTGTGCCAGTGCGTTAAGTTCTTCCGGGGCCAGTTGAACCTGATACTGTCGGAGTAGCAGGAGCTCTAAAACCGAAAGGCGAGCCTGGAGCTCGGCTAATTCAGCCAGGAATCGGTAGATACCGGCCTCGCCTTCGCGCAAATACTCTGCCGGTACATGGAGCTCACCCCGTTGCAATGACTGGATGAGATCGCGTGCAATACTTTGCACCACGGGCTTTGGGGGAGTGAATGGATAGCGGCGTGCCAGCTCTAACTCTAATTGACTGCGGAGTATAGATCGGGCATCGCGTTCATGCTGCTGTTGAAGTTCCTTGCGAAGAAATTGGCGAAGTGACTCTACATCGTGAAGCTGGCCGCCGCTGATCTGGTGTACAAACTCTGGTGTCAGCTCTGCTGGCAGAATACGGCGAATCGCGTGCACGGTTATCTGGTAAGCCTGCGCGGGCTGTTCCGGTTGTCCGAAGTCTGTGCCGGAAAAGGTGTGGAGAAAACTATCCCCAACCCGGGTGTTGAGCAGACGCTCTCGTAGCTCCAGCGGTATTTCAGGATCGTAGAGTGCGAACGTGATCTCCTCGGATTGTTCCCCTAACAGCGGCGTTCCCGTCATGGGGTCAGTGGGCTGGAAGTGTAAGGTGACCTCGTGGTAATAGTCCGTGACTTGTTCGGCCGTTTCCTGCACTGTGCCGTACCGGAGCCGAAGTCGTTCCAGTTGGGACTCCACATCTTCATCCGTGACCTCTACGACAGGCTTTTGCAACTTGATACCCGCAAGGTCTATCTGCAGCTCCGGCAGCGTATAGTAGCGGAATGTGAAACCAATGCTTTCCGGAGAACGCTGGATATTGATGAGCTGGGGGTCGCTCAAGAGGGCCCATTGCTGCTGCCGTGCCAGTTCACGCACCAGGCGTTGTCCAAGGCTTTCCAGGGCGTCGGCTTCGATTTTGGCACCGTATCGCTGCTTGAAAAGCTCTATTGGGGCCATTCCTTTGCGGAATCCTTCGATTGTGAGGTCCTGTTGTGCATGCTCGTAAGCCGCCTCGATAGCAGGGGCTGCTTCCGCATAGGCAAGTTGAATGCGCACTTCTCGCTCACAGTCGGCGATGTGAAGCAGTTGGTGTTCCACAGCACACCGTCTTTTGTTGTTGTACTCTGTGTTCCGCAAGCGGTGCGGGCGGGGAGAGTCGAACTCCCACGGGTTACCCCACCAGATCCTAAGTCTGGCGCGTCTACCAATTCCGCCACGCCCGCATGGCGATGGTAAAGAATGGAGACGGCAAAGGGAGAGACTTTCGTGCACTGCGGTGCCGAGGCTATCCGTCCTGCGGCAGTGGGACGGTATGGTAGTTGAGGTTTGGTATGCCGCAGGCGGTCGTTGTTGGTGCTGGAGTGGCAGGCATCGCTGCGTCGGTCCATTTGACCCTCCGCGGTTGGCGGGTGACGCTGGTGGAGGCTGCTGCCGCGGTCGGCGGACGGGCTACATCAGTGTGGGATCCGGTTGCAGGGGAGTTTGTGGACTGTGGACAGCACGTCTTCATCGGCGCTTATCGGGAGTTCCTTGCACTGCTCGGCGTCTTGGGCACAGTCCGCTCGGCTGGAGGCGGGGAGCCCCTCCGCTTCCTTTTCTGGGACGGGGAGAGGCGCTTCCTGTTTGATGCGGGCCGCGTGCCTGGTTGTTGGGGGTTTCTAACGGCCCTCTGCCGCTTACCGAAGTTGGGGGTTGCTGGTGCCTTCCGGCTTTTCCAGGCGCTACGGAATGTGGTGGCCTCGGAAGCGTCGGAGACATCTGTTACCGAGTTCCTCGGGCGCTTCAAGCAGGCCCCAGTGGCGCAGAGGGTATTCTGGGAGCCCCTGACGCGAGCAACACTCAATACGGCACCAGAAGAGGCATCCGTAGCGCTGCTGCGGGTCGTGCTCCGCGAGGGCTTTTTGCGCAGCGCTGCATCTGCCCAGTTCGTCGTACCGCGAAGTAGCCTGCTGCAGCTGCTCCAGCCTATAGAGGACTGGCTTGCACGGCACGGTGGAGAGCTGTGGCTCAATACTCCAGCGGAGGCTGTGCTCTACAGGGATTCCTGGGCGGTCTGCGGCATTCGAATTCGTGGAGGCAAGGTGCTGGAAGCTGACGCCGTTGTGCTAGCGGTGCCGCCTTGGGTGCTACCTCGGCTCGTGCCGGTGTTACTAACGTTGCCTGAGTACGCCCGCTTTCTGGAGACTGTCCGCTATTCCCCAATCGTCACACTTTATCTTTGGCTCAAGGAGCCGGTGATGCCGGAGACCGTTTGTGCCTTTGCGCATCCCGACCTCCATTGGGCTTTTCGGCGCCCGACGCGCTACGGCGCGGAGGCAGTCGCACTCGTCACCAGCGCGGCTGATCATCTGCTGCACCTGCCACGGCAGGAACTGGTAGAACGGTGCCTGGGCGCATTCGCTGCTGCTTTCCCTACCTTTCGTCCGGAACTGCTCCTGCGTCTACGACTGATGCTGGAGCAACGGGCTACCCTGAAAATGTCCCCGGGGGTGAATGCTCTCCGACCTTCTGGTGCGACCCCATGGTCGAACCTCGTACTGGCTGGGGATTGGCTCCAGACTGGGCTTCCCTGTACCCTGGAGGGCGCCGCTCGTAGCGGACGCGCTGCCGCCGAAGCTCTCTCAGAGCTGTGCCGCTAACGGAGAGCCACCGTGGGCGGGACAGAAAACTCCTTCTTTAGCGACCGTTCATCAGGTGGGGCTTACCGTTCGTTGCTGAAAGCCGCCGTTCGTAAAATGCCCTCTTGCTATCGGATGGGTTGTTTCTGAATTTTGCAGTCAGGAAGTTCACGGCACACTATCCTACCAGCGCTGATTTTTTCCCCATCTTTCCCACCACAAGGGGAGTGCCATAGGGGGAGATGGGGAAAGCAAAGACCGGGGCTTCAGCGGTAGTGTGACATAGTAAATTCGTACAGTGGCTGGCAGGTGGGCGATATGAACATACTATCTTCCCAGGAAGACTTCCCGGCGGTTCGGCTTCGGTTGCCCCAGTTGCTGGACTACCTAAACGGCTTTCTGGAGGCCACAAGGCAGAAGAGTGAAGCTACTCAGCAGACGTATGCTCGTACTCTTCGTGAGTTCGCTTACTTTTTTACCCGTGATCGGCGCTTTTTCTTCCGCCCACGGGATGTGGAGCGCTACCGCCGGCATTTGACGAGGATCAAGAGACTGAAACCGGCGTCGGTAGCAACATACATGACAGCGTTGCGCCGCTTCTGCCAGTACCTGGTGGATTGCGGTGTCGTAGGGCGCA
>JANWXA010000167.1 GCA_025055465.1 Candidatus Kapaibacterium sp. | reverse complement strand
TGCCCGAAGCCTTTACTGCCACTACACCTCCAATGGTCCCGAGGGGCTCCTCCGGCATAGCGCCGACCGCATTGAGCTCACCTTTGTTCGGGACAGTCTCCTCCAGGCTCGGTGGTTAGGCTCGGTCTTCGGCGAGTATGTACCCGAATCCCTTCTCGTCAAGGGCTTCCACGAATGGAGTCTGCCCGATATGGAGTGGAAAGCACTTCGACCCTTCACCCCACGGTGGCGCCATCGCGCACGCTGGCTACCGTAGCTTCAATCGTCGGCGAACCGGCGTTGCAAACGCAGCGCTTCCCAAAGCCGGCGTAAGTACTCGTACCGGGGAATTTCTACCGCCCCTAACCGCTGGGTGTGCGGATTGCTATACTGTGCATCCAACAATACAAAACCCCGCTGGCGCAGTCGCTCTACCAATGCCACAAATGCTACCTTTGAAGCATCACGCATGCGCGTGAACATGGACTCTCCAAAGAAGGCACCGCCCAGTGCTACACCATAAAGTCCCCCAACCAGCCGCCCTTGGTACCAAGCTTCCACCGAGTGAGCAAAGCCTTCATAGTGCAAATCAGTGTAGACACTAATGAGCTCCGGAGAAATCCACGAGTAAGGACGCTCAGCACATCCTTGAATAACCGCTTCAAAAGCCGTATTGATACGGATTTCATAAATGCCTTTTCGGATGGTTTGCCGCAGCGACCGAGAGACCCGGGTCCTCTCCAAGGGAATAATCGCCCGCACCTCGGGCGAGTAGAATGCCACCTCCCCAGTTTCCGGATCCGCCATCGGGAAATAGCCCCGCTGGTATGCCAGCAGGAGGACCTCTGGGGTCAGAAGACTGGACATCGCTTCCAACAGCGTACGCGTACATACGGAATTCCACCGCGCCGACACGCCTGCTCGCGGTCAGTCAACGGTATCCCCCAGTCACTATCCTCAACAACAGTTTCACAGCAGAACTGTCCAAACTCACTTAGCACCCGCCAGTGGTATGCTTCCAGGTCTGGGGAGTCTGTTGCCCAAAAGAGAAGGCCCTCGGGACAAAGTACACGTGCAAACTCCTGGAGAAGAGGCACCGAGAGGGCTCTGCGTTTGTGGTGACGCTTCTTTGGCCACGGATCCGGGAAGAGGTAGAAAATTCGCCTCACACTGCTCGACTCCAAAAACCGCAGACCGTTGACAACGCTGTACCACAGCACGGCTGCATTTGGGATCTGTTCGTCTCGGATAACTCCCTCAAGCCACTGCACCAGGGTCTTCCGAACTTCCAGCCCCAGAATATTTTCATACGGATGTTCGCGGGCAAACCGAAGAAGGAATCCCCCCTCTCCACAGCCCACGTCCAGGTTGACCGGTGCCACCCCATTGGCAAAGAGCTCGTGCCAGTCTATTTGCTCCGGCACCGACGGATATCCCGGCGGGCGCACCCGCAATTGATGCAGCGGAATATAAAGGTATGCACTTCCATGCTGCCGAAGGCGCGGCAGCGGACGCTTTCGCTGGTTGCATGCCATTCTCTGGCTGGACTTCCCCTGCTACAGCACATATCCAAAAAGGGCATCCAAGACCAGAATCGTCGCCGCAGACGTTGTAAAGGCACGAACCGTACTCCGTCCCACTCCCTCGGCACCTCCAGTTGTAGCAAACCCCTCAGCACAGCCAATAATGGCGGTTACACCCCCGAAGACCGCCGATTTGACCAAGCCCAGCACGAGCTCAGAGGTCCGGAAAAACCGCTGAATCGAGTCGAAAAAGAGCTCGGGGGAGATGCCAAACTTCAGCGTTGTTAGGACCAATGCTCCCACCACCGCCACCAGGTTGGAAAATACCGCCAGTACTGGCATCATTGCCAACGCCGCCACCACACGTGGCATCCCCAAATAGCGATCTCGGTCTATTGCCATGATTTCCAAAGCATCTAACTGCTCCGAGACAGCCATAGTCCCCAACTGTGCGGCAATAGCACCACCGACCCGCCCGGCAATAACCAAGGCCGTCAAGACAGGAGTTAGCTCCGTAAAGACCACCGTTGCAATTGAGCTCCCTAGATAGGGACGCGCCAGCTCCAAGAGATTGAACTTGTCAAACAGATTCGTGGCCTGCAGTGCCGCAATAGCCCCGGTAAAGCTTCCAATCAGTAGAACCAGCGGGAGCGAATCTACTCCGAACACCGCCATCTGGCGTATGACCAACCGCCAGTCCTTAGGAACACGCGGAACGTAGGACAGAACACTGCGTAACAGCAGCAGTATCCGCCCCAGTCCACCCAAAAATCGTAACGTCCAATGCCCAACGAAACGAACGAGCTCCATAACAATAGCAAAATTACGCCCTGTTTCGAGCTCGCCGGAAATACCACGGGATCCATAGCAGCCCTGTATTTTTGCCATAGTCACACGCAAAAGCTTCCCCCAACACCATGACAGCTCGGCCGCCTCGCCTACACGACGTGCCAGCCCCAGCCGATAAAAAGCAAGAACAGCACCGCCAATGGGCAGAAAGACGCGTTCAAGAGTTACGAGAGCTTATCCGCCTGCACGATTACTACTACTACGTGGAGGCCCAACCTCGTATTTCCGACCGAGAGTATGATGCTCTCTTCCATGAGCTCAGGCAGTTAGAGGCAGAATTTCCAGAGCTTGTAACAGCAGACTCACCAACACAACGAGTTGGTGGCGAGCCACTCAAAGAGTTCGCCCATGTCCAGCACCGCGTTCCAATGCTGTCCCTGGACAACACGTATAGTCGTGAAGATGTGCGCGAATTCGATCGCCGCGTTCGCGAGGCCTTGAAAGGCGAGCCTTACCGATACGTTGCCGAGCTCAAATACGACGGGGTCTCCGTCAGCCTGCACTATCGGGATGGCTCTTTTGTTTTAGGCGCCAGCCGCGGCGACGGCTATACCGGAGACGATATCACTCAGAACCTACGCACTATCCGGGGCTTGCCATTGCGCGTGCAGTCAGTGCGGCACCAGGGTAAGCTTCTGCACACCTTTGAAGTCCGCGGTGAGGTCTATCTGCTCGTCGAGGACTTTCTGCAGCTCAATCGCGAACGCGAACAGGCTGGTGAACGTCCTTTCGCCAATCCACGCAATTTAGCTGCTGGCACACTCAAACTACTGGACCCGCGAGAAGTCGCCAAACGTCCCCTCCGCCTTGTCTGCTACTATCTGTTCACCGACGATGTCCCACTCCAACTCCACAGCGAGAACCTTCACCTCCTCCGCCAGATGGGCTTCCCAACAGATCCCCACTGGAAAGTGTGCGCTACGCTGAACGAAGTCTTCGCTTACATTGACCACTGGGAAGAAGCCCGCGAAGAGCTCCCATTCCAAATTGATGGTATCGTGCTCAAGGTTGACTCCCTATTCCAGCAACAGCGTTTAGGAACAATTGCCCGCGCCCCGCGCTGGGCTATTGCTTACAAGTACGAAGCCAAAAAAGCCACTACCATTCTCAAAAACATTGTCCTCCAGGTTGGACGCACAGGAAAGGTTACCCCTGTCGCGGAGTTGGAGCCAGTCTTCTTGGCAGGCTCCACCGTCAGCCGTGCCACACTCCACAACGCTGACTACATTGCTAAGCTGGACCTCCGTATTGGCGATACGGTTGTCGTTGAGAAAGGCGGCGAGGTCATCCCGAAGGTCTCCAATGTTGTGTTAGAAGGTCGGCCGCCTGAGGCAAAGCCATATCATTTCCCGACGCTGTGCCCTTGCCCCAATCAGTCCCTCCTATACCAACCTCCGGGCGAAGTTGACTACTACTGTGAGCATCCTGAGTGCCCCTGGCAGATTCGGAGACGCATAGAGCACTTCGCCTCGCGCCGCGCCATGGACATAGAGGGCATGGGGAAGCGCGTGGTAGATCAGCTCGTCAGCGCTGGATTCCTCTGCAACATCGCTGATATTTACGAGCTCCACCGCTACCGGGAGCAGCTCCTCTCTTTGGAGCGCTGGGGAGAAAAAAGCGTTGATAACTTGCTCCGAGCGATTGAAGCGAGTAAACGACGCCCATATCATCGCCTTTTGTTCGCTCTGGGAATCCGCTTCGTCGGCGAGGAAACCGCCAAGATTTTGGCCGAAGCATTCCCCAGCATAGACCACATAGCGCACGCTTCTATAGAAGAGCTCACCTCTATCCACGGTGTTGGGGAGCGCATTGCGGCATCAGTACATCACTTTTTCCACGATCCACAAAAT
>JANWXA010000166.1 GCA_025055465.1 Candidatus Kapaibacterium sp. | reverse complement strand
AATGCCAACAGCAGCAAACGGTAACGCTACTCCATCACGATCAAACTCACGTATAACCGCCCGCAATGCCTCCCGCAAAAGGCGACGTAAACGATTCCGCACTACCGACCGCCGTATCCACCGCCGCGGTACTTGAACAACATACCCCATCGTTCTTGTCTCCTCATCCTGGCAGAGCACAACAAGTGTGAGGCTCGCATCGGAAAAGCGCTTCCCCTGCTTCCAAAGCGTGTGGATTGCCTTACGGCGCTTGAGAGAACAAAGTCTTACCACTTCTTGCGTTCATCGCTGACAGTAAGCTTATGCCGCCCCTTCGCCCGACGGCGTGCCAGAACCCTGCGACCATTCCGGCTCTTCATTCGCGCACGGAACCCATGCTTGCGTGAACGTTTCACCCGACTTGGCTGATACGTCAAGCGCATTGCTCTTCATACCCTTGACGGAAAGCACTCAAAAGCTTACAAAATTACAAACATGCCCCTACCACGGCCTGCTATCCTTACTTCGCCGGACCAACCTCTACCACCAGAACCAAGCCACAAGTTGCTCGCAAGCCCCAACTCGATCTCGGCCCCCCGCAGTCTGAGCCCTTCCCGAACACCTCCGGAAGATACTGGGTTGCGATCACGCTACCCAAACACCCCAATGCTCAAGGAGCGTATTGAAGTTGCTTGGCGGATACTCCCTCCGACAAGGGAGTCTATCTATGTTTTCAGTACAGTACCGGCAAGTTTTGGGAAACATTCTCCGACACAGCCTGGCGGCGCCGTCGGGCGCGCCAGAGCACGAACGCGACACACAGCCCTAACACATACGGCATTGCCAGCAAGAGGAGAATTCCCGAGCGCAATGCCTCAGCAAACAATGGATTCCCCGTCTCTACCGCCGAACGGCACAGCGCACACTGCGCTGCCGCTGGTATCGTGAGCACAAGCGCCGCAAGCCCTCTACCCACTATCCCGGTCATCCTACCGCCGGAGGAGCACAGAAACACCGTCGGGAACTAACCCCACCAACATTGCCACCAAGAAAATAAGCGGAGCAACAAGCGCATAGATTAGGTTCAAGCGCTCGAACCGGAGGTGCATGAAGAATGCCATAATGAGCCCTGCCTTCATCAGCGCCAAAACAGTTAGCAGCACTGTCTTGAGCCAGCCTGTAAGGTGTACGATATCAACAAAGTAAGCGATTGCGCTCAACACAAAGAGCCATCCCCACACGGTCAGGTACGTACGGATAGGAGCGTGAACGGCACCGACTTGCTCTCCATGGGGCTGGACATGTTCGGCCATCGTTCACCTCAAAACAGATAGAACATCGTGAAGATGAAGACCCATATCAAGTCCACAAAGTGCCAGTATAATCCAGCAATCTCTACGTTCGCGTAGGAGCCACGCCGGTCATAGACCCCCTTTGCAACTTGACGAGCAATAAGCCCCAAGTAAATAACACCGCTAAGCACATGCAGTCCGTGGAAACCTGTTAAGGTAAAGAAGTAGGCGCCGAACTGTGGCGGACCGAAGGGATTCCACCAAGGGCGTACGCCGTAGTCTACAATCAAGTGTGTCCACTCGTACGCTTGGCAGCCAACGAAGGTAAGCCCTAAAAGCATAGTCAAGAACAAATAGTAAACAGTTTGCTTTTTTCTTCGTTCGTACGCATTCGCCACGGCCAGTGCCATTGTCCCGCTACTGCTGACCAGAATAAAGGTCATGATGGCGATGAGGAGCAACGGGATTTCTGAGCCTCCAACATGGAGGGCAAAAACCTTCCCCGTATCTACCCAAGCACCGACACTTGCTCGGCTGGTAGCGTAGCTAACCAGGAAACTCCCAAAAATGAAGGCGTCTGAGAGGATAAAAATCCACATCATCAGCTTTTGCCAACTAACCCCAAAGGGGGAAACTCCCCCTGCCCAGACCGAGGGTTGTTCAGTGTGTTGCAGAGCCGCTTCTGCCGACATAGGGCTGCTCATTTTCGTCCAACATCTACCGGGACTGCAAAACCCATAACAAGGCAAGCCAGATAAGGGTCAGGAAGTGCCAATACATCGCCACCGGGGCGAGTCGGCGCCGAAAGAGCAGAGAACGTCTCCGAACCCCGACCAAGCCCAAAAGAGCAAGAATCCCGCCCAAGAGATGCAAGCCATGCGCCGCTGTCAGTATATAGAAAAAGCTGGCCGCAGGGAAGCTAGGCAAGAAAATTCCGCGCTGTACCAACTCCACCCACGCCACAATTTGTCCGCCGACAAAGACAAGTCCCAAGCATAAGGCGACCCACAGGAAACGCATCGCAGTCTCATCTACTCCAGACCTCCTATGCATATGCAGTTGCGCAACACCCAGCGCTGCACTGCTGAGGAGAAGAGACACGGTATTCCCCCAAACAATACCGGGCAGGGCAAGCGAGCGTCCATCTATCCCAATCCGGACGATTGCCGCGCTCACAAGTGCAGCGAAGAACATTGTGATCCCAACAATCAGGAACCACACAAAGAGCTGTCCTGTAGGCATAAGCGGACCTCCCCCACCTGGAGGCGGCCCATCTCTACCAGGCTCCTGCCCGATTGTACCACTTCGAAATTTCGTAGGAAGCGTTCCAACCAGTCCCATAGCTCAGGTGCCGTCAGTAGGGCGACCGTCCCTGGCTCCATCACCGGAAGCACTCCTCCCACCATTCCCCAAAGGAACCACCTCGCCCACAGTCGGGATATGGGCGCGTTTATGCATTGGCTCGCCAGTCGGCTCTTGCTCTACCGGCACTGTCTGCGGAACAAAATCATGTGAAGCTCCAGGTACGCTATAATCGTACGCCCAGCGATGAACCACCGGCAAGTGCTCACCCCAGTTACCATGCGGTGGCGGTGACGGCGCCTGCCACTCCAAGGCAGTCCCCTGCCATGGATTCGCTTCCGCCAGCTTGCCGCGCCAGAGACTGTGGCCAACATTGTAAAGGAAGAGCAGCTGAGCTGCACCCGTAATGAATGCTACAACGCTGATAAAGACCTGTATACTCTGCGCGTCAGGGGCTAAGTATTGGAGCACGCCGAAACCATAATAGCGCCGTGGCACACCCATAAAGCCCAAATAGTGCATCGGGAAAAAGATCGCGTACATGCCCAGAAACGTCTGCCAGAAATGGAGCTTCCCCAATCGCTCATTCATCATCCGACCGAACAGTTTCGGGAACCAATGGTAAATACCGGCAAAGACCCCGAAAACAGAGCTGGTTGCCATCACGATATGGAAGTGTGCTACGACAAAGTAGGTATCGTGCAACTGAATGTCAATCGTGGGATTGCCGAGGAAGATACCCGTCAGCCCACCGGTAACAAATGTAGAGACAAAGCCAACAGCAAACAGCATCGCCGTGGTGAAACGCAGCTTACCCCGCCAGAGTGTCCCTAACCAGTTGAAGGTTTTCACTGCTGAAGGGACAGCAACGATCAGTGTGGTCAGCGTGAAGGCAGCGCTGAGCCAGATATTCATACCGCTGATAAACATGTGATGCCCCCACACAATGAAGCTGAGGAAACCGATGGCGATAATGGAGTAGATCATTACACGATAGCCAAAGATCGGTTTGCGAGCATTGTTCGAGATAATCTCCGACGCAATTCCCATTGCCGGTAGGATCAGGATATACACCTCCGGGTGGCCCAAGAACCAGAACAGATGTTGCCACAGTAGCGGATTGCCTCCTTCGCGGGACAGAGGTTGCCCGCCCACAACGATATAGTCCAAATAGAAACTCGTTCCCAGATGCCGGTCCAGCAATAGCAGAACTGCTCCGGCGAAGAGAGCCGGGAAGGCAAGCAAGCCCAGAATAGCAGCCACAAACAGCGCCCATACTGTCAGCGGCAGTCGCATCATTGACATCCCCTGCGTTCGCAGGTTCAGCGTTGTAGTGATGTAGTTCAATCCCCCCATCACCGAGGACACGATGAAGACCGCCATCGAAAACAGCCACAAGCTTTGCCCCAGTCCCGAACCGGGCACAGCTTGCGGCACCGCGCTCAAAGGCGGATATGCTGTCCAGCCAGCTGCAGCCGCCCCCCCGGTCACGAAAAGCGACGCAAGCATAAGAACACACGACAGCAAGAAAACCCAGTAACTGAGCATATTGACAAACGGGAATGCCATGTCCCGTGCCCCACACTGGAGTGGGATTAGCAAGTTCCCAAATCCACCCAGGAAAATCGCTGTGAGGAAAAAGAAGACCATCAAG
>JANWXA010000165.1 GCA_025055465.1 Candidatus Kapaibacterium sp. | reverse complement strand
AATTTTACTCTGTAAAGAGGTGCACGAATTACCCGTGCGTTGGTGGCACAGCTCCAACACATTGCTCTGCCGGCCCTGTGGGAAACCATCGGACGAGAAAAAGTAGCCGACTATGGAATTTTTACCCTCTGGCGGGTTCGGCGACGTCATCCATTACGGCAGCAAACAGGGGAGTTCGTCGTACTGGAGGCCCCTACGTGGGTCAACATTGTGCCAATCACGTCTGAGGGAGAGATCGTTCTAATTGAGCAGTACCGGCATGGCCTTGATGCTCTCACCTTGGAAATCCCTGGAGGCATGGTCATTCCCGGTGAGGATCCCAGGATAGCAGCCGAACGCGAATGCCGCGAAGAAACCGGCTATGCATCCGACGAGCCAGCAATCTTGCTATCCACCAATTATCCTAATCCCGCATTCCTGACAAACGTGTGTTACTCCTACCTCTGGCGCGGTTGCCGTCGTGTAACGGGCACTCTCTGGGACCGTCACGAAGAAATCGCTGTCCGCCTCTACCCAGCACGCGACGTCTTACAACTCATTCGCGATGGGCACATCCGCCATGCTCTGGTTCTGGTTGCCCTGTTTTCCGCCCTCTCTACCGACATAACTTCTATGCTGCAGACTTAGGAAGGGCACCATGGGGAAGGTGATCGCTATTGCGAACCAAAAGGGTGGGGTTGGTAAGACGACAACGGCTGTCAATTTGGCGGCATCGCTGGCGGTAGCGGAGCACCCTGTGCTCTTAGTAGATGTTGATCCACAGGCGAACGCCTCCAACGGCTTGGGGATAGAGGTTCGGCGGTTAGAAAAAACCACATACGAGGTACTCATTGGCGGCACCCCTATTCAGGAAGCGATTGTGCAGACAGAGCTGCCTTTCCTCTGGGTGCTACCATCACACATCAATTTGGTGGGCGCCGAAATTGAGATGGTAGACCTCCCCCGGCGAGAGCGCATCCTCCGCGAAGTACTGGAGCCCTTACGACAGAAGTACACTTTCATCCTGATAGATTGCCCACCTTCGCTGGGCCTACTTACTCTCAATGCTCTAACCGCCGCCGATTCGGTACTCATCCCTGTCCAGTGTGAGTATTACGCTCTGGAAGGACTGGGCCAACTACTCAACACCATTACCATCGTCCGGCGTCACTTGAATCCAACACTGGACATAGAGGGGGTATTGCTCACAATGTACGACAGCCGATTGCGCCTTTCCAACCAGGTCTTAGAGGAAGTCCGGCGCCACTTTGGGCACAAGACTTTCCAGACAGTAATAGCCCGGAATGTTCGCCTTTCAGAGGCTCCAAGCCACGGGAAACCCGTTTTGCTCTACGACGCCCTGTGCCATGGAGCTCGCAACTACTTTGAACTGGCTCAAGAGATTTTGGAACGCAACCCAGCGTTCGCCATACCCTCCCGTACTCATGGAACTGTCACCCCAAATGTGCTCACAGTAGAAGGGAAGGTCAGATGACCACAAGAACACGCTCTTCCTTGGGCTTAGGGCGGGGCTTGGAGGCCCTGATTCCAGTAAAGCCGCTGTTGCCGGAGTCCGCACGTGAGCTTCCTCCGGATGACGGCGTCTCCGTTGGCATCGTCATGGTCGTCGAAATAGCGAAAATCCGCTCCAACCCTTACCAGCCCCGCCAGGACTTTGATCAGAAATCCTTAGAGGAGTTAGCGCGCTCAATCAAAGAGCACGGGCTCATTCAGCCTATCACTGTTCGGCGTGCTGAAAGCGGATTCGAACTCATCGCCGGGGAACGTCGTGTACGCGCCTGTATGGAAGCCGGACTGGAGCGCATCCCAGCCTATATCCTAGACATAGCAAAAGACACCGAACTTTTAGAAATTGCGCTTATCGAAAACGTCCAGCGCGAGAACCTCAATCCCATTGAAGTTGCCCGAGGCTACCAGCGGCTTATGGAAGAATGCCATCTAACGCAAGAGGAAATCGCTCTTAAGGTCGGGAAAGACCGCACCACCATAGCAAACTTTGTGCGGCTGCTTCGCCTGCCAGAGATCATTCAACAGGCCCTCCGCCAGCGCGAGCTAACCATGGGACATGCTCGAGCAATCCTGGCACTCCCTACAGAAGAACAGCAAGGAGCTCTCTTCCGAGAAGTCCTCGCCAAGCAGCTCTCTGTACGGCAAACAGAGGCTTTGGTAAGGGAAATTGAACGGGGACGTGTTCGGATTAGTCCCGACGGCAAGCTGGAACGGGTCTCAAAGCCCAGCATCGACAAGAATCCGAAAGGGCCCCTCCTCGACAACTCCGTTCGGACAACCCTGAGAGAGATTGAAAACCATTTACAGCAGCTTTTGGGAACACGCGTACGCCTAAATGCCAACACCCGTGGGCAAGGACGACTGGAGGTGGAATTCTATTCTTTTGAGGAATTGGAGCGTCTATTGGAACTATTCTCCATGTTAGAGAAGGTACACCGGCTTCCACCCCGATAGAACATGCGCGACAGAAATGCTCCCAGAGCTCATGTGTACAACAACCCTTCGCGTTCGATACGCCGATACGGACCAAATGGGCATAGTCTACTATGCCATGCATTTGGTCTATTTCGAAGTTGGGCGCACCGAATTGCTTCGCGCTTGTGGAATACCTTATGCGGACTTAGAGGCTCAAGGCTATCTCCTTCCCGTACTAGAAGCACAGGTTCGTTACCTTGCCCCTATCCACTATGATGATGTGCTGGAAATTCGGACGCGGTACACGCCGCGGTATTCCCCCACGTTACGGCTGGAATATGAAATCTGGCGTGGTGGTCAGCTGCTTGCCACCGGTTACACCCTTCACGTCTTCATGACGGCCCGACATCGGCGCCCAATACGTTCCCCTGCAATATTTTGGAAGGCTGTGCGACGATACATCTTACACCAGCAGTAAAGCAATGCGTATATGTATGCTTGCCCTGCCCCTCGCTTTCATCTACACAGTTGCCCAGACACCAGCAGCCTTCCAGTTCTTACGGACTGTTGCCTCCCCCCGCTCTGCGGCTCTGGCGAATGCAACAGTCGCACTCCCCGGTGACGAAGGAGCACAACTCCTCAACCCGGCTATTGGTGCGACGCTCACGGGAAAGACCCTAACCTCCGCCTTCCTCAAACATGTCTTAGACATCAACGCTGGAGCCGTCTCGTACACAGGTATCCCCTGGTGGAACGGACGCAGTGCCGTCACCGTTGTCTACATGGACTACGGCACCTTTGACCGGCGCACCTCGAGTGGGCAACCACTGGGACAATTCTCGGCACATGACGTTGCCCTGGCCTTCTACTACAGTGATACACTGGAACCCCGACTTCTCTACGGACTCGCTCCTAAGTTGGTCTGGGAGCGTCTGGAAAGCCAAAATGCTTGGGTCCTCGCCGTAGACGCTGGGCTCCTTTATCTTTTCCCTGACGGACGTACCAGCGTCGGTATCGCCCTTCTTCACGCGGGGACTGCCCTGCGCCGCTTTACCCATGAACCCCTTCCCTTACCAACAGACCTGCGGGTCGGGTTGACCCACTTCCTACAGGGCCTGCCCGCCGTTTTCAATCTCGGCTTCATCCGCTTAGTAGAGCCAACCCCATCAGTATGGCAGAAATTTGAGAATTTTGTAGTTGGAGTTGAACTTCAATTTGGCTCCGCAGTTCAGCTCCGTATAGGTTATGACAACCTATTACGGCGTGCAGCTCCTTCGGGGCAGCGGGGAGTGACGGGGGTATCACTCGGAGCGGGAGTTACCGCATCGGACATCCGTGTGGATTATAGCACAACGCTGGTGAGCGCCGCACTGCTCCACCGGCTGGGTGTCCAAATAGGTATGTAGAACCATTCAGCACAAAAGGTAAACCCATGTACAGGTCAGCAGTCAAATGGTTTCTGGGCAGTATTGTCGTCATCAGTACTGCAATGGCACAGCAGGACGGGCAGTTACAGACCCCTCCACCACCTCAAATTATCAAGCCAAAGATCACTGTGGCTGGGTTGGCCTTTACGATCAACCTTATCAATGGCGTGGAGATACAAGGGCGTGAAGTAGATGCCTACCTGGAGGTCCGCAAAGTACTCTCGGATGCTATGGAAAGCGCTCAGAAAGCGAATCGCTCTAATCCAAACGATGAGCTCACTGTAGAATTACAGTTGCCAGTTGCACAGAACTTGGTAACTCTCATGCAGCGGGCCCGGATCACTGGCGCTGACGCCGATCGCTATAAGCAAGTAATGGAC
>JANWXA010000164.1 GCA_025055465.1 Candidatus Kapaibacterium sp. | reverse complement strand
TGCTGACGCCGATCGCTACAAGCAAGTAATGGACGCCATTATGAATGCGGCCCAGCAAGGTAGTGAACAACAGCAGCCACAGCAACAACGGGGCAGGCGGTAACCCTGAAATCAGTCCCGCACACACAGGGGCTCGTTTGCAGAGCCCCTGTGTATTTTTCTTTTATTTCTGCCTCCTACCGGCATAGGAGTGCTCGATGCTTCGCAGCATGACCGGCTTTGGTCGAGCAGAGGCCACACAACACGGTCTCCACGTAACCGCCGAGATACTTAGTCTCAACAACCGCTTTCTGGAAATTACCTGCCGGCTCCCGCGGCAGCTCACTTCCTACGAGTGGCATATTCGCGAGTTCGTACGCCAACATCTTTCTCGTGGTACAGTAACCGTTACGCTCACGCTACAATGGCTGCGACCGCCCCCCCGCTCCTTTTCTCTTTCATTAGCACAGACATACCACCAGATGCTGCAGCAACTGGTTCACGCCACGGGTATAAAGGACGAGCCGCGCCTGGAGCATCTGCTCCGCTTCCCGGAGCTTTTCGAAACTGAAGCTCCCACCGAGACTGAAAAGCTCTTGTGGAGCCTGACACAGCGTGCTCTTCGAGGAGCACTGCAGCAGCTTCACCAGAGCCGACGCTCCGAAGGGAGAAACTTGGCCTCCGATATCCGCCGTCGCCTCCGCACTTTGGAGCAATTGGTGACGGTAATAGCGCAACGAGGTACCGAACGCATTCCCGAAGCTCAGCAGCGCCTCCGGGAACGGGTCGACCAGCTTGTGCAAAATCTCCCCGACCCTCAGCGTCTCTATCAAGAGTTTGCCCTGTTGGCAGATCGGTTGGATGTCAGTGAAGAATGTACTCGGCTAACAAGCCACCTCCACTATATGCGGAGGCTGCTTCGAGAACGAGAGCCAGTAGGGCGCCGCATGACCTTTATCCTCCAGGAGATGCAACGCGAAGCAAACACCATAGGCGCAAAAGCAAACGACGTCCAGATTTCCCAGTGGGTTGTCCAGCTCAAGGAAGAGCTGGAACGGCTTCGCGAGCAGGCCCAAAACATCGAGTAGTTCTGATGTCATCATCCACAGAACGGCGTAAGCATCTTATTGTCATCTCTGCTCCTAGCGGGGCTGGAAAAACCACGGTAGCGCGCCACCTTCTGGCTCGTTTCCCCCAGCTCCGGTTCTCCGTTTCCGCCACAACCCGCCCACGGCGTCCTGGGGAGCTTCATGGGACAGACTATTTCTTTATGACCCGTGAGCAATTCGAGAACGCTGTCCGTGCCGGCGAGTTAGTCGAATACGAGGAAATCTTCGGACATTTATACGGTACACTCCGCTCCCAGGTAGAAGAAGCGTTGCGCCGTGGAGACTTTCTGCTCTTCGATGTAGACGTAAAGGGAGCACTCTCACTACGGCAGGCATATCCCGAGGAGACCTTTCTACTGTACATTGCCCCGCCCAGCATGGAGGAGTTACGACGACGCCTCCAACAGCGGGGGACGGAAACCGAAAAGCAAATCCACCAACGCCTTCAGCGCGCCGCTATGGAATTAAGTTTTCAGGGTGCTTTCGACGCCGTCATCTACAACGAACGGCTGGACGAAACACTCCGCCAGGCAGAGCTGATTGTGGCAGGTCTTCTAGGGATTGAAGTCCCAGCTCCTGCGCCGTAGCACGGAGTTCCATCCACACAGCCTCCATGTCCGCCGGCAGGGGTGCTTCGCACTCAATCCATCGGTGGCTTATCGGGTGGAAGAAGCCCAAAGTTCGTGCATGCAGGGCCTGGCGGGTCAACAACTCCAAACACCGTTGAGCACATCGCCGCCACAAAGGGTTTGGCGGAGTAACTCTCATGCTGCTCCCCCCGTATACCACGTCCCCCAGGACAGGATGTCCCAGCCAGGCGCAGTGGACACGAATCTGATGTGTCCTCCCAGTGTGTAACCGAAGCCGGATAAGGCTAGCGACAGGGTATTCTTCCAGCACCCAGTACTCGGTTCGAGCCGGTTTGCCGGAGGGAAGCACCGCGAAAGCCTTACGATTGTGTGGTGAGCGCCCTATCGGTGCATCAACAATTCCATGCTGCTCCGGCATCTGCCCCCACACAATCGCCCAGTACTCACGCTGAATCTGCCGACGTGCGAACTGTTCAGCGAGCCTCGCATGAAGGGCCGAATCTTTCGTAACCAGAAGCAATCCTGAGGTATCCTTGTCCAAGCGATGTACGATACCGGGGCGCACTGCATCGCTGGCAAAAATGGCTCCTTCATCCTCTTCACCATCTAACTCGGCCTCCACGCGCACCGGTTCTCTCAATCCCAGGTGGTACAACACAGCATTGACAACCGTGCCGCGACGATGTCCAAGTCCAGGATGGGTCGGCGTCCCCGCCGGTTTATTGAGAACCATTAGGTACTCGTCTTCATAAGCAATTTCCAGGGAGAGTGGTTCCGGAACTAACTCTATGGGAGGCAGGCGATAGACCGTGCAGGTAATGTAATCGCCGGGGCGTACTCTATAGCTGGACTTGGGTACGCGCCCATTGACCCGAATGCACCCGGCTTCAATGGATCGCTGGACCTTCGTGCGGCTGGCATGCGGGAGTAAGTGCGCCAGCCACAAGTCTATCCGCTCCGGACGCTGCCCCTCGGGAACGCGGAATTCATACGTAAATGGAACCCTCTCGTCCCGTTCTTCTACCGCTGCAGTGACTGGCATGCTCCGCTATGCGTTTCGCCCATGGCAATGTTTGTACTTTTTCCCAGAGCCACAGGGGCAAGGATCATTGCGGCCCACACGGGGCGCCGTATTAACAACGGTGCGCGACCTCGGTGTCGACCCAGCAGCAACCGCCTGTTCTGCTGTTGTAGCAACCGGAGCAACAACACCGGCTGGTGCCTCAGGATGGAAGAAGCGAAGGGCCGAAGAAGGTATGCGTTGCTGCAGACGTAAACCCGTCGGCGCAACTGGGGACTGTGGTTGTTGCCTCTGCGGGGTCACCAAGGGTTGCTCCACTACCGGCGGAAAGTACTTGAAGACAAAATGTACTGATTCTCGGTTGATTTCCTTGACAAGCTGTACGAAGAGCCGATAGGCCTCCGCCTTGTACTCCAACAGCGGATCCTTCTGTCCATAAGCACGCAAATGGATGCCCTCCCGTAACTCATCCATAGCTCGTAAGTGCTCGCGCCATTTCTCGTCAATTGTCATCAGGATGGCGAATCGCTCTAACTGCCCCATGAAGTCTGTCCCCAGCAGGGCCTCTTTCCGCTGGTAAAAGTCGTAAGCTGCTTGTACAATCCGTGCCATACATTCCATCTTGGCCATGTCACGGAATTCGCGCGGCAAAATAGAAGGCTCACACAATAGGGTCGCTCTTACGACATTTTTCAGCCCCTCCAGGTCGCCTTCAGGGTGGTACGAATCGTACCAATCCTCAGCAAGTTCACGGATATACTGGAAGATTTCACCTTTGAGGCGCTCGCCCATAAGGGCATGGCGGCGTCGGTCGTAGATAATTTCTCGCTGCTGATTCATAACGTTGTCGTACTCCAGCAGTCGCTTTCGGATGGCGAAATTTTGCTCCTCTACCTTCTTCTGAGCACGTTCAATTGCTTTCGTAATCATCGGGTGCTGGATTGGTTCTCCTTCGGGCACCTTCAACCGCTGCATAATAGCGGCGATCCGCGGGCCACCGAAGAGGCGCAGCAGATCATCCTCCAGGGACACAAAAAACTGTGAAGTACCGGGGTCACCCTGCCGTCCGGACCGGCCTCGAAGCTGTCGGTCAATGCGGCGTGCCTCGTGGCGCTCAGTTCCCAAAACTGCCAAGCCTCCCGCAGAGCGTACCCCGGGATCCAGCTTGATGTCCGTCCCGCGTCCTGCCATGTTGGTGGCAATTGTCACTGCCCCTTTACGCCCTGCCTGGGCAATGATTTCCGCCTCCCGCTGATGGTGCTTAGCATTGAGGACATTGTGTGGAATCCCCAGGCGACGCAGCATCCGGCTCAAAGTTTCCGAGACTTCTACGCTGGTCGTCCCAACCAGCACTGCCCGTCCACGCTCCAGTTGACGCTGAATCTCCTGGATGACAGCGTTGTATTTCTCCCTCTTAGTGCGGAAGACCAAATCATCCATGTCCTGTCGGATAACAGGCTTATTCGTTGGAATAACTACCACGTCTAACCCATAGATTTTATCAAACTCAGCAGCCTCTGTTTCCGCTGTACCGGTCATACCTGCCAGCTTTCGGTAG
>JANWXA010000163.1 GCA_025055465.1 Candidatus Kapaibacterium sp. | reverse complement strand
AGAGCTTTTTCCGACGGAGCTGTTGGAGCAAGTTACAGTGGCGAAATCAGCAGCAGCGGAAGTGCCCGTAGCTGCTGGTGGAGTTGTGGAGTTCCAGACATTGGACATTCCTGACCGTCCCTTCCTGCAGTTGCGTGGAGGTAGTCCCTATGTCACTGGCACCAGTTTTCGGCGGGGAGTATACCAGCACTATCCTGCAGGGCACAGAGATTGGTTAGCGTGGGATGCGGACTGGCGTTGTCTGCCGCAGGAGGCCCCGCGCTCACGACAGGAGATGAACACGTTGCTGTCAGCCGCGTGGAATCCGTACGATACCACGGGTGCCCGCCAGCGGTGGGCGGCTCTGGGGCGCGCCTTCAACAATAGTAGTTGGCGCCGGGATACGGGTGTGGTCACGTTCTTGCCCACCATGCAACTGGCAGCAGGGTGGCGCTCCCCGACGGGCACACATAGCGAATTTGGGCTCTTAGGCATGTTGACGTACGAGCGTTCGGCATCTACCCACGGGGTTTTCTGGCGGGGATTGCTTGCAGATAAGTCGCTGTTGTTTGAGCACGGGGGTAGTGAAAGTCTTCGGGGGGCGAGTTTGGCGGCCTTGTTCAATGCAGGCTACCGGTTCAATAGCGCTCATCGGCTTCACTTTCGAAATGTCTTCAGTCGTACTCTGAACGATCGTTATCTGTTTCTTGAGGGGCAGGATAAAGGCTACCAGTTCCTGGACTTACGTCACTATGTCTACCATTTGACACAGTATCAGTTCTGGACAACCCAGTTGGGGGGCTCCCATGCTCTCAATGGCTACGCTGTGGAATGGGAGCTCAGTCGTGGAGAGGCGCGGCAGCAGCAGCCCGATTATCGGCGCCTTCGGTATCAGCGGCAGACTTACGGCGACCCGTCGGAGCCCTTTGTGGCAGAAATTCCAGCAACTCAGCAAGGAGACGGCACTCGTGCTGGACGTTATTTCACGGATTTGCTGGAGAAAACCATGGCGGCCCAGTCTCGTGGGCGTCTCCCACTTACGGTGGGCAGCCTCCGTATGGGGCTCCACTGGGAGCGGCGCCAGCGGGGCTTTACAGCCCGCTCGTTTACCCTTATCCAGGCTCGGGGAGGTGCTCGCAACGTAGATCTCAGCCTTCCCCCAGACGAGCTACTGCGGCCGGAGAACTTCCGTGAGGATGGACTGGGTATTTCCGAGGATACGAAGCTAAGCGACTCGTATCGGGCTAAGGAAGAGATATGGGCTACATACGCTCTAGGCGAGTTGCCCCTGAATGTCCATACGCTGCCTTTGCGCTTGGCTGTGGGGGTTCGTGCAGAACTTGCCCAGCAGCGATTGTCGACGCATCTGGTCAATGAACAGCCTGTAGAAGAGTATCGTCGCTGGCTGAACTGGTTACCCACCTTCAATGCGGTGGTGCTCCTTAGTGAGCGGGTCCAACTGCGTGGGGCACTGTTTCGGTCGGTGACTCGCCCCACATTTCGGGAGTTAGCGCCCTTTGCCTTCTTCGATGTTGCTGAGCAAGCTCTCGTGCAGGGGAATCCTCTCCTGAAGCCGGCGGAGGCATGGAATGCGGAGCTGCGTTGGGAGTGGTACTTAGCCCCCGCCGAGTACATTAGTATTGGTGCATTTGCAAAGCGAATTAGCAACGCACTGGAAGAGACGATCTTCCCACAGCAGAGCGAGCTGACGCGCACGTTTGCTAATGCCGTGGAGCCAGCGCATCTTTGGGGAGGGGAACTGGAGCTTCGGAAAAACCTTGCATTTCTTGGTACGTGGGGGAGCAACCTTACAATTTTTGGCAATTACAGCATTGTGCATGGTCGAGTCGGTGTCCGCAGCGGGGGAATGATCGTAGAGCGTCCACTTTGGGGGCAAGCTCCGTATACCCTCAATGCTGGGGCCATTTGGCTGACCCCGTGGCGTGGCGAGCTAAGCCTTGTGTGGAACCGTGTAGGACGCCGTATCATGAAAGTTGGGCAGCCGGAACAGTATGCCTTTGCGGATCCACACGTGTATGAGCTGCCGCGGGATGCTGTGGACGTCGTCTACCGACAGCCGCTGCTGGCGGGTATTTCTATCAGCTTTAAGGCAAGGAACGTGCTAGGCCAGCCCATACGATGGCAACAGGGTGGAATGGAAGTGCATCGGCGTACTGAGCCACGCACTCTCAGCCTCAGTGTCGGTTATCGGCTGGAATAAAACCATGGGGATATGTCCAACAATCTGCGCCTCTCTCTCATGCCGTACCAAGCTTCTGCTGTCGCCGTAGCAGTGTTGATCGGAAGCGCGATTACTTTTGCGCAGCTTCCTACCAGTGTAGAGCTTCGCAAACCTGAGGGTGGGAAGGTCTATCGGGCTGGGACCTCCCAGGACTTGGAGTGGTACTGGGACACGACGGGACGTGGTACCGTATACCCAATTTGGCGTTTTCAGTTTGCGACATCGCCCTCGGGACCGTGGCAGGACTTGCCCGGTGCTACATCGGTCAAGGATAGCGGGAGAACACGCCTGCGATATGCCGGCGGCTTCCGAGTCCCTGCAATACGAACAACAACCGGATATGTGCGGATCGTGTTGCTCAATTCCGACGGAACGCTCAACGAAGCGGTCTCTGACATCAATGATGCCCCCTTCACCATTGATCAGCCCTTGCCTGTGAGAGTGGACTCCGTGCTGCGTGATCCCATTCGGACAACCGTAACGCTGTCCCGCAAAAAAATCTATGGCCTGGATGGTTATGTATTTGTGGACAGTGGTGGGGTTCTGCGCGTTGAGCCTGGCACTGTCATCGTCGGAGATACAGTCGGGCAGAACTCTGCACTTTGTGTTAACAGAGGCGGAATTATTTATGCGGATGGGCGTCCAGATTCTCCCATCGTCTTTACCAGCTCTGCTCTTCCAGGACAACGTGCTCCCGGCGATTGGGGAGGGATCTTAATATGTGGGCGTGCGCGCATCAATAATCCTGGGCGTGAGGCGGCGCTCGAAGGCGGGATCGCTGATGCTCAGCGCGTCCGAGGATGGTTTGGGGGAAGCGATGATAACGATAGCTCTGGGGTCTTGCGCTATGTCCGTATAGAATTTGCGGGCATTGCAGCATTCCCGAACCAGGAGCTCAACAGTCTAACCATGGGTGGAGTAGGCCGACGCACCGTCATTGAATATGTTCAGGTTTCGTACGCCAACGACGATGCATACGAATGGTTTGGCGGTACTGTGGATGGACGCTACCTGATCAGCTATGCTGCATTGGACGATGATTTTGACGGAGACAACGGCTGGCGGGGGCGTGTACAGTTTGGGCTCGTTGTACGGAAACCGCAAAATGCCGATGTCTCCACTAGCCAAGCCTTCGAAATGGATAATGACGCTGCTGCCTCTTTCAACCAGCCTTTTACATCGCCGGTTTTTTCAAACATAACGGTTATCGGGCCGCTACAAGATACGGCGTGGAGCGCAGGGCGGGACTACAACCGGTACTTTGGGGCGTCAATACAAATCCGTCGCAATGCTCGGACGAGCATCTTTAACTCCGTCATTGCAGGCTGGCCTCGTGGGGTGGAGATTGCTAATGCCAACACGATGGCTGCAGCGTATGCTGACTCGCTACAGCTCCGCAACCTTTCCTTCTTTGGTATCAAAGGAACATGGCTCAACTTTGCTGGCGGGACCCCGCCGTCGGGCATGACAACCGACTGGATTGCTAAGCCGACCTTCGGTAATGAGCTTTATAAACAATCCCCACTTCTGGCAGTGTTGAATAACCCGTTTGCTTACGACGACAATGCGCTCTTCGATCCGCGCCCGCGTTCGACGGCGCCCTACCTGACCACAGCCTCGTTTGAGCGCAGCGGGATTGTACCTATTGATGATTCTTGGTTCCAGCGGGTTCCCTATCGGGGCGCCTTCCGTGATCGGCGTTGGGATTTGCCGTGGGCCAATTATGACCCAATTCGCGCAGACTACACCGTTTCTGTTGGGGAGGCCTGGCATGTATGGAAAACGCGCCTAGAGATTTTCCCCAATCCGGTGCAGTCCGAAGTTGTGTGGATACGGTATGAAGTGCCACACGATTCGCCGGTACGGCTTGAGATTGTGACTCCCCTGGGTGAGATTGTGCGCCAGGAAGTCGCAGACTATGTGCTACAAGGGATCTACGAGCGGCCGATCTCCTTAGCAGGCCTGGGTGCAGGTACTTACTTCGTAAGGCTGCAGACAGTATCGGGAACCATTACACAACCCCTCTGCCGCTTGCGCTAACCCCGTAGGGATACGGGGCAGAAGCGCCCACAAAAAGACTACGCCCCCGGCA
>JANWXA010000162.1 GCA_025055465.1 Candidatus Kapaibacterium sp. | reverse complement strand
GGTGCAGACGATTTACATCGCTTTGATGGCAACGCTCTTTGGACTTCCACTGGCGTTAGTACTCGGTTTCTTGGCAGCGCGCAACGTTATGCGTCGCCATCCCCTCTCGCTTGCCCTTTACGCGTTGCTGCGAGTGGTCATCAACTTTACGCGGTCTGTTGAGCCTCTTATCTGGGCAGTGATCTTTTCCGTTTGGGTCGGTATCGGACCGTTTGCGGGGATGCTGGCCATGACCGTCCATACTGTTGCAGCTCTGGCGAAATTGTACTCAGAACAGGTAGAATCGGTGGACTCCGGACTCATCGAAGCGGTAGAATCTACTGGAGCACACCCTGTGCAGGTGGTTTGGTTTGGGATTGTGCCCCAAGTTGTCCTGCCGTTTCTGGCCTTCACGATTTACCGGTGGGATACCAATGTGCGGATGGCCACCGTCATTGGGTTGGTTGGTGGTGGCGGGATAGGGACGCTCCTGATGCAGTACCAAGGGCTGGCACGGTGGCACGAGGTAGGACTGATCGTTATGGTTATCGCTGCTGTTGTTTGGCTCATGGACTACGTCTCGGCTCGGGTCCGTGAGATGTTAGCGTGATGGTCTCCATGCCGCTGTGGTTGGAATATGGCTGGACGGTGCTGGTGCTGGTCATACTGGAGGGATTGCTGTCCGCGGATAATGCGCTGGTTCTGGCTCTTATAGTCAAGGATTTGCCACCTCGGAAACGCCTGCAGGCGCTTACGTATGGGCTGTTCGGGGCGTATGTCTTTCGCTTCGCAGCGATTTTTTTCGCTTCTATCCTCATCAACATCTGGCAATTTCAGGCGCTCGGGGCTGCCTATCTGCTCTATGTAGCAGCAAGGCATCTATTCAAGGTGCGGCAGAGCGAAGAGCGGCGCGTGCGCTCAAGCCCCAGCTTTTGGGGCACCGTCGTGCGTGTTGAGTTGATGGATATTGCCTTTGCTGTGGATTCAATTTTGGCAGCAGTGGCCCTGGTAAAGAGCTTGCCTCCCACTTCATTGCCGGAAGTCGGTGGATTGGATGGCGGGCGTTTTGGAGTTGTCATCCTGGGCGGTTTCATTGGGGTACTGGCTATGCGCTTGGTGGCGCGGTTTTTCGTGCGCCTGCTGGAGAAGTATCCCCGACTGGAAGTTGCGGCGTATCTGATTGTTGGCTGGATTGGGATCAAGCTGGCGATAGTAGCATTGGGGCATCCAGCCCTTGGTGTCCTGCCGGAGGCGTTGCCTCAGACGGCTTGGTATAAGGTCGTCTTCTGGAGCGTGATGTTGGGGCTGTTCCTCTGGGGGTTGGTGGGTGTTCGGGCACCGGCAGGTCCGCCATCTGCGAACACCTCGCGCCCGCGGCCGGTGGTGTCGGCGGCGCCAGAAGCGCGATTACCAAGAAAGGGTGGATAATTACTCGGCTCCTTGCCGATTTTGGAAAAGCTCGACCGCCAAGGCATCGAGTGTTTCTACCGTTCCTCTCCAGCTCCAGCGGTGGGCGGCTTCCCGTAGATGTGCAGCAAAAGTAGCCCACCGGTTCTGTGTGAAGAAGTCAGTCAGGGCGTCTGCAATAGCAGAGGGGGTAGGCTCGACGACATAACCCGTTTTTCCCGCTTCTACATATTCGGCTAAACCACCGACGTTGGTAACTATGACGGGGCGTTCGTAACTCAGTGCAAGCGGGGTTACCCCACTTTGGGTTGCGCTTCGATATGGTTGCACGACAACGTCTGCAGCGCAAAAGTACAGGGGGGCTTCGTTTCGAAGAATGAAGCGATTGTCCACCCGTAATCGCTCTGCGATGCCGAGCTCTCGTGCCCGCTGGAGGAAAGGGGAGGGATCAATGTACCACTCTCCTGCAATGACTGTGAAAAGCGGAACGGGGACGCGTGGCAGTGCTTCTAACAAGAGGTCAACTCCCTTGTACGGGCGGACTAGGCCGAAGAAAAGCACGATCGGAGCCTCAGCCGGTAGCCCTAAACGGCGGCGGGCCTCTTCACGGGGTACCGCTGTCCCGTACTCAAATGGCGGATGGAGGGCAATCCGGAAGGGCTTCGTGGGTGCAAAATGCCGGAGCTCGTGTGCAACTGCCTCCGAAAGGGCAAGAAAACCATCCAACGGCCTAAGTATATAGCGAGTCAGTGCTACTGCAGCCGGGAACCGCTCGTGGGGGGAAATATTGTGGACGATGCCAATGGAACATAGTTGCGGTCTGCGGCGTTGCACGGCCCGCACGATTGTCCCCAGACAGGGGGCGAAGAAGGGCAGCCAAACGTTGACCAGTAGCAGATCGGGGGCCCAGGTTTGCAGATGCTGTGCCACGCGCAGCCAGTTACTGGGCAGAAGGGAGTGGATGATGGGGTATATCTCCAGTCCTGCTGGAGGTGCCTCGCTACTGAGCTGAGTTGTTCCTGGAAAGAGCCATTTGGGGTACTGATAGCGGAACGTGAAAACGGCAACTCGGCGCCCTGCCTTTTGATATGTTGCGGCCAGAGTTTCCGTGTATGTGGCAATCCCTCCGCCGCGGAGAGGGTGTGCCGGACCGAGAAGGGCAATGGAGCGTGGTACCATGAGCTGAGCGCTGTCCTACTATCGGCTGGTACGACACAGACGAGTAGCACCGCCCTCCAAGGTGGATATCGAGTGATGCAGCCTCTGCTGGGGAATCGCTGTAGGATTGTAAGTTTGTGTGCAGTTCGAGCACGATTAGCACAGTTATGCAGGTACAATTCAAGATTCTGCGCTACAACCCCGAACGGGAGAAGCGTCCTTATTATCAACTTTTCACCGTGGACGGCGTGCACCCGCTCGATCGCGTGTTGGATATCCTACACCGTATCAAGGAAGAACAAGACGGGACCCTCACATTCCGGCGTTCATGCGCGCACGGGATGTGTGGCTCCGACGCAATGAAGATCAACGGTAAAAATTCACTTGCCTGTACTGTGTTGTTGAAAGATTTGAACCTCAACAAGCCTGTCGTGGTAGAGCCCCTACCCTTTTTCCCCATCATCAAGGATCTGGTAGTGGATATGGAGCCTTTTTTCCGGAAATACGAGGCCGTCATGCCTTATCTTCTCCCAAAGGAGCCTCCGCCGGACGATGGGCGGGAGTACCGTGTGATGCCAGAACAGATGGAGCGGATCATGGAGGCAACCAAATGCATTCTCTGCGGCTGTTGCTCGGCCTCATGTCCGTCTCTGTGGTCGCATCCGGACTATTTAGCGCCTGCAGCCCTTCTTAAGGCGTATCGCTTTGTCTTTGACCCGCGCGACGGAGCGGCGGAGGAGCGCTTGGCGATTGTTGGCACAGAAAATGGCCTCTGGCGCTGTCATACTATCTTCAACTGTGTGGAAGCCTGCCCTAAGGATATCAATGTAACGTGGCACATTTCCCAGCTCAAGAAGGCCCTGCTTGAGTGATAAGCAGAGGGCTGCGGCGAACCCGCTAATTTTGTAAGCTTTGAGAGGTACAGCAAGAATTGCTGAGCGATGAACGAGGGCTATGTTGTGCAGGTTATTGGACCCGTTGTTGATGTAGAGTTCCCCAGTGGGGAGCTTCCGGCAGTGCTCAACGCTCTGAAGATTCCGCGCAAGCTCCCCGGTAGCGACAAGGAAGATGTGCTTGTCTGTGAAGTCCAGCAGCATCTGGGCGAGGACCGGGTCCGAGCCATTGCTATGGATTCGACGGATGGTCTGGTGCGCGGGATGAAGGTCCACGACACCGGGGGACCCATCGCTGTCCCGGTTGGGCCTGGGGTCCTGGGACGCATCCTCAATGTTGTGGGAGAACCTATTGACGAATCTGGGCCGGTACAGGCAAAGCATTACTATCCCATCCACCGTCCTGCACCGCCGTTTGTGGAGTTGAGCACTCGCAAAGAGATGTTCGAAACTGGCATCAAAGTCATAGACCTGATCGAGCCATTTACTCGAGGCGGCAAGACGGGGCTCTTTGGGGGTGCCGGCGTTGGTAAGACGGTAATCATCCAGGAGCTCATACACAATATTGCGAAGTACCATCAGGGGTACTCAGTCTTCGGTGGGGTGGGAGAGCGGACTCGGGAGGGGAACGACCTTTGGTTGGAGATGAAAGCCTCTGGGGTTCTGGACAAAGCTGTGCTCGTCTTTGGGCAGATGAATGAGCCCCCTGGGGCACGAGCTCGCGTCGGACTAACTGCTCTGACCATTGCCGAATATTTCCGAGACGAAGAGGGGCGCGATGTCCTCCTCTTCATTGACAATATCTTTCGCTTCGTTCAGGCAGGCTCCGAGGTTTCGGCTTTGCTGGGCCGCATGCCCTCTGCTGTCGGATACCAACCGACGTTGGCAACAGAGCTGGGGGCTCTGGAAGAGCGCATC
>JANWXA010000161.1 GCA_025055465.1 Candidatus Kapaibacterium sp. | reverse complement strand
ACATCTCTTCGGCAAACGGATTTGGAAAAGTGCCCAGAAGACGAAGCTCCAGGGTGGTGGAAACCTCGACCTGAATGCACGTGCGTTCGCTGCGATTGCCGTTGCAATCGCTGAGGGTAGCACAAATGACGTGGGTTCCGCTTTCCAATTGGGGACGGTAGCTGATACTGGTAGCTGTAGCCGTTTGTGTTGTATCTACAATGGCGTACTGGCTCGCCGGTATAGGCTGCCCATTGAGCGTGATAAGAATGGAAGCGGTGTCGGTGGCAATTCCGTTATCGTCTATCCCGACGACCCCAATGCGGGGGTTGGCAGAGAGCACGGTCCGGGCCGGAATGGCGCGTCCTTCGGCGGTAATGCGAACTTGAGGGGGGCGCTGGTCTGTTGTAGTAGCCACTGTGACAGTGCAGGGGAGCACAAGATTGGCTTGTAGGAGACCGGGGGCAATCTCTTGGGTCGGCAAGCGCTGCCACAGGTCCAAGCGGGGATGCTTCCGATAAATCGCTGGGGCTCCATGCCGCAGATTCGCGTCTTGGCGATCGTACCATAGCTGCACCACGGCCGAAAGTTGTTCTGTAGATTCAGTAGTCACAGCGATGGCTGCAGAACTATCGGCGAGGCGGATCAGATGGACATCTGGCTGAACGGTTCGGGCGACTGTGAAAGATTGGAGACAAAGCAAGCTGGGTGCTGAAGGTGCTTGAGCTGGTGGGACGCTTATCAATGCTACGGCCGGCTGCCCAACGGGCGCTGCTTGAGTCCCATCCAGGGTGGTACCTATTTGGGGCAGAACAGCGAAGCAGGCGAGGAGAAGACTGTCTTCGGCGCTGTTGTTGGACCGAAGGCGGTCGCCGCCGGAAGAGAGACTGTCGCTGAGAGTCTCGAGCCGAAGACGGCTTTTGGGTAAGATCACAGGTGGTCGAAGCAGCCAGGTAGCAATGCCGTGACCGGGGATGGTCAGACGCTGTTCGGCAAGGAGTCGGGAGACACCGTTCGGGAGAAGATGCCAAAGGCGCGAAAGCACGTTGTGGGCTGCCGTTTCGGTCCAGTTGAATAGACGTGCTTGCAGGTGTGCACCCTGAGGAGTGACAACCATACGCAACCACGGAAGAGCAGTGCGGAGGCTATCTCCTGCTAGTGGAAGCACGACAGCAGGGTCAGCAATTCCTGGAACGAGAAAAGAAGCCAATGGGGAGGTAACGCTCTGCCCACTTGTGAGTGTCACAGTGAAGAGGGCGCGGATTTCCGCTCCGGGGACGACGAGAGCTGCAGCAAGCGGAGGTTGGGTTTCGTAAGTCTCCGCTGCAACGAGCTGGCAGGCTATGTTGTCGATGGAAGTCAGAGTGCCGTCGGGGAAGAGAACGCTCACAGTTGCCGTAACACTCTGGACAGACGTTCGGCTCCGAACGCTTAGGCGGAGTGCCAAAGGTTGGCCAGGCAGAGGAGGGGAGGGCTGCGATTGAATGTCTCCCAATAGAACTGCACCGGTGCTGAGAACGATCCCGCCAAGAGCTGCCCGCTCTCCACGGACATCTACGGCATAAAGGCGCACGAAAAGCCGTGAGCCGTTGTATCCTGGAGGAGTGGTAACTGCAAAACGGAGCAAAGGGCTGGATATCGTTATGGACTGCTCGCTACCGGGGATGTCGTTACCGCGTTCGTCTCCCAATACGACTCTGGCAATTCCAGAGCTGAAAGGGAGAGAGACTTCCACGGGAACTTGCTCGCCGGCGTACGCTGAAAGGCGTTCCGGACGAAGGGTTACCGTGTCGGCAGGAAGGCGTATCAGCATGGCAGGATCCCCCAGAAGGGTGGATTGCAAGAGCATAGAGAGGACGATTTCGTTCTGCAGCCCATAGGCACGAGCGGCATATAATACCTTGCCGCTCCGGAATAGGTCACCTAAGCGGAAGGGCTGTTGCAGGGGGTTCGCAAGGGTTTCCAGCAGTGCCGCAGAGAGCAGAAAGCTGTTCTCCAGCCAGCCGTACCCGGAGTTACCCCATGCAGCGATGGCACCGCGTGCTGGGGCAAGGACTAAGCTGGTTAGGAGGCCCCGGCGGGCTCCCTGTTGCTCGAAGGCACCGGTGAAGCAAGTGAGGCTGGAAACGATTGGATAACGCCCACGGTTGAGTAGGAGCTCCACGTCCTCGTCGCGCAGCAGTCCGGCGTCTTCCCAAATTCCACCTCCCCCGTGACCAAGGAAGTTCACGACGGCCGCTCCGTCGTTGAACAACTGAAGGAGCTGAGCAGTGTGCCCAGAATATGGAGTTCCTGCACTAACATAGAGGCGCCGTTGGGAGAGGGCTGGCGACAGGCGTTCGGCGAGCAGCTCTGTTTGCTGTATAAAGCCGTTGATGCCGGCTGCGAGAATAGCCCGGGGCTGGAAGTAGGTTGTAGCATATTGTTGTTCCTGCTCCTCCAGCTTTGCTACGATGGCAGCAGCTTCGGCCAGGCCCTCAGCAGGGATGCGTCCGACAGCGATCTCGGGGATGGGGTCTTCAGCAAGTTGTCCAGTTGGGGTCTGGTAGTGCCCGTCTACGAAACCATAGGGGTAGTCCGTTGGGGTCATTCCCCAACGGCGGGTTTGCCAAAACTGAGGCGGGATGGCGGTTGCGGAGCCCAGGAGGAGAACGTAGCGTGGGGGCGTACTCCAGTGGTGCCATGCATACTGCAGAAAGCGATCAAGGGCTTCCCGGGAAGCAATTCCACCGTTGAACTCATCATAAATATCTTCGATATCCACCGCCATGGTGCGGAGTCCCTGCTGCTGTCGCAGGCGGAGCAGGCGTTGGACAGGGTGCTGCGGCGAAGCCGCTTCCGGAGTTCGGCGGTCCCAGAGCCGCTTATGGGCAATAAGGACATAGTCAGCGGCGTTGGCAGGATTTGCCAGGTCGGACCAGAGGTCTCGCAGCATTCGAGCAGGGGCGGTGATGCTGTCAGCGGCGACAGCATAGAAGAGCTCGTCCGCTGAGGCCACGTAAGTTTGGAAGCGAATCGTGTAGCGAGTCCCGCCATACGGTAAAGAAAGGCGCTCAAGACTGAAATTCACAATTCGGGAAACACCTGCCCGGAAAAGCAGTACGTTGGGCGTGCGGAAGCCCTCTAAAGCAAAGGTGTATACGCCAGGAGGTGATCCCGGGGGAGTGCGAAACCACAACCGGTCTTCGGTTGCCATGTAGAGGCGTGGGTACCGAACGCGCACCCAGTTGACGTAGAAGCTTGTGGCGCGATCGCCGGCCTCTGGGCAGTCAAAGATGTTTGTGACAGTAACAGTGCTGCTGTCAGCATCGGCAAGGATGGACGCCGGGATGCGAGCGATTTGGTCGCGGGGGGAGTATACCAGGAATGGGCGCGCGCCAGACCAGGAAGCCCGCAGAATGCGGCGTCGGTTGAGGTAAATTTCAGCAGTATGTTCAGGGATGGGGCAGGGAAGGCGCCGAGCTATTGCCCCGCATAGCATGACTTCTACTTGTACAGGCTCTTCTGATAACAAGGCCGGTGCTGGAAGTTGTATCGGCAGCGTCACGCTTGTGTTAGCTACTAAACGTGCCCAAAAGCGCTGGTCACCCTGAAAGCTGGGTTGCAACAAATCTCGATCCAACTCCTCTATGGCTCCGAAGCGTTCTTCGACGCGGTTGTGCTCGGCAATGACGGTGCTTAGGAAGGCTTTCCCGCGGAGTTCGACGGTCCGCCTTGGATCCGTAATCCGGATGTCCCCCGATTCTTCTACCATGCGCTGCCCTAAGCCTGTTCCCCAAGTCAGGGCATATACGTTTTCGTCCGTTTCCGGGTCCAGATACATGTCACCGTCCCGGTTCCGGAAGTCAATTCGGCTGCGTTCCCCAAAAAATGCAATGTAATCAGGGTCGGGCGGGTAATCATCCAGGCGTCCATTGTTATTGCGGTCGTACACGTAAAGCGGTACCTCGTGCCCACGATTCCACAATCGGAGACTCTGCGCGGGAACGCTACCGATGGGAAAGCCCAATTCAGCAAGTTGGCGTGCTGTAACTCTGAAGAGCCCGTCGCTATTGACAAAGAACTTGTACTGGTAGCCATCTGGTGCTGTCGGAATACGCCAAGTGCTGCCTTGGGGTGCAGCCGGCCCTGACGGCGTCCGATGGCGTGTTGGTAGGAAGTCTGCTCGTACTACGATGGAGTGTTCGGCTATAGGTGTGCGGGTGCGGAAACGAATCCGTATCTCTCGAGCAACACGGATCCTGCTCTTCTCAGGCAGAAGCAGATATGGGAAGAGGCGAAGAGCTGCTATGGGTTCGTGGCCAGCATTGCCCAGCTCGACAAGCTGTGCCGTGGGTGGATCGCCAGAGCTACATTCTGTGCAGGGGCGACGCTCTACGGGTAACTCCAGTAAGAT
>JANWXA010000160.1 GCA_025055465.1 Candidatus Kapaibacterium sp. | reverse complement strand
TCGCCTTAGCACCGACGACATTGACCATTATCACCATCGTCGGGGTGCTAACAGCGCTGACCGCCGCTACCATTGCCTTGGTTCAAACGGATATCAAAAAGGTACTGGCATATTCCACGGTGAGCCAACTTGGATTTATGTTCGCAGCCGCTGGAGTTGGGGCTTTTTCGGCAGCGGTTTTCCATGTGGTTACTCACGCTTTCTTCAAAGCCCTGCTCTTCCTTGGTGCAGGCGCCGTCATTCACGCACTTCACGAGCAACAGAACATTCGGTCCATGGGGGGACTTAAGCGGCATCTACCCGTAACCCATCGTGTCTTCTTCATCGCCGGACTCGCAATCGCTGGTATCCCACCTCTGAGCGGCTTCTTCTCCAAGGACGCAATTCTTTGGCATGTTTTCGAAGGCGCTGGTCTATTAGGTTGGCTAACACTACTGGCAGCGGCCTTCTGCACCGCTTTCTACACCTTTCGCCTCATCGCTATGGTCTTCCATGGAGAAGAGCGGTTTGACCACCGTCACGTCCACCCACACGAAGCCCCTGCGGTCATGCGCGTTCCTCTGACTGTCTTAGCTCTCCTTTCCGTTGCTGGCGGACTCTTAGGGCTCCCATACGCTCTCCTGCCGATTGGGACGAACCCAAACCTTTTAGAGCGCTGGCTGGAGCCCATCTTCTCCCCGGCTGCGGCGTTGCTGGGAAAGGTACCTGTGCCCAGCATCCATTGGGAGGAGTATCTGTTGATGATGCTGACAACAGCCATGAGCGTCGTTGCTATCGTGCTGGCATGGCGACTTTTCGCCAAAGAGGGAACTGCTGCTGAACGCCGCTTGGAGCAGCGCCTGGGAGTACTGTACCGATTTCTGTGGAAGAAGTATTACGTAGACGAGGCATACCAGAAGCTATTCGTGGAACCCACACAACAAGTTTCTGAACGCTTTTTCTGGCGTATCGTGGATGCAGCCCTAATAGACGGTTTCGTCAACGGGCTGGCTTCGCTTATAGGACACACAGCCGCCATACTCCGACGCCTTCAGACAGGCATAGCCCAAACGTATGCTACGTTGATGCTGGTGGGGGTTCTGGCGTTGCTATCCTGGTTAGTGCTGTTCTAAGGTCGTACAGGGGGTTCAAAAATGCCAACAGGATGGCTCCTGGTCGGTGTGTTGGCTCTTCCGTTGCTGGGATTTGCCCTCATTTTCTGCATACCGCGCAAGCGTGTGCGCTGGATTCATGCCGTCAGCCTTGGCAGTAGTGTGTTGACACTCCTACTTCTCATCGGACTCTGGACTGCTTTCAACCCTGAACAACCAGGATTCCAGTTCGTGCTCAACCTCCCCTGGATCACGTCCTTAGATGTCGGCCTACGGCTTGGAATCGACGGGGTCTCTCTGTTGCTGGCGCTACTCACTGCTTTCCTCATGCCCATCGCGTTGCTCGCTTCGCTGGAGCCGATCCGCCATCGCCAGAAGGAATATTACGCTATGATGCTTCTGCTGGAGACAGCCATGTTGGGCGTTTTCATGGCGTTGGACACCTTTCTCTTCTACGTGTTCTGGGAGCTGGTGCTGATCCCAATGTACTTCATCATCGGCATCTGGGGAGGGAAAAACCGAGTTTACGCGGCGCTGAAATTCTTCCTCTACACGCTGGTAGGCTCTCTTCTAATGCTGGTTGCCATTGTCTGGCTCGGTGTCTATGCTGAACAGCATGTCGGCGGATTCACAGCCGACTTTGAACGTCTGCGCCAAATAGCGCCGGGCATTCCTCACGAAACGCAACGCTGGCTATTCTGGGCTTTTGCCCTTTCGTTTTGCATCAAGGTCCCGCTATTCCCGCTGCATACCTGGCTACCTGATGCTCACGTAGAAGCCCCAACAGCAGGGTCCGTGATTCTGGCCGGAGTCCTGCTGAAGATGGGTACCTACGGCCTGATACGCTTCAACTTGGAGCTGTTCCCTCAAGCCAGCTTTGAATATGCTACACTGTTAGCCTGGCTCGGGGTGGTTGGCATTCTCTACGGGGCCCTGGTTGCCTTTGCCCAGAGCGACATGAAGAAGCTTATAGCCTACTCTTCCGTGAGCCATCTGGGCTTCATTGTGTTGGGTATCTTCTCTATGACTGTGGAAGGGCTCCAGGGAGCACTGATCCAGATGGTCAATCATGGCCTCTCTACTGGAATGCTCTTCCTGTGCGTGGGGTTACTCTACGAACGGCGGCATACGCGGGAATTAGCGGAATTCGGGGGGCTGGCTCGCATAATGCCTCTGTTCGCACTGCTGCTGGCTTTCGCTGTCCTCTCTTCTGTAGGCTTGCCCGGGCTCAATGGTTTCATCGGCGAGTTTCTCAGTCTGTTGGGAGCCGCACGCTCCCGGTTCCTGGATAACTTTCTTCTCGTTATTCTGGGGGCATGCGGTGTTATTCTCGCTGCTGTGTATCTGCTGAAATTCTATCACGCTACAATGTTCGGCCAGCCGGGGAACCCGGAAAACTATCACCTCCGAGACCTGAACTGGCTGGAACGTGTGCAGTTGGTACCACTGGTACTGCTCTTCATTGGGATTGGAGTCTATCCACGTCCTTTTTTGCAAACCAGCGAAGTAGCTCTGCGCGGCTTAGTAGCGAAGTTAGAACAACTACGCTTTGGAACTACGAGTATTCCCACCCCGTCACCCTTACAGCCCGTCCCACGGGAGCAACAACCGCAGCCGACTCCCGGAGCACCAGATCCCCAGAAGCTGCTTGAAGAGCATCTCCGCCGCATGCCTCCACCACGCCCATGACAACGGCTCCCCTCGTAGTTGGTGCCTTAGTCACCCTCCTGAGTATTGGAGGATGCTCGGAAGTAATTGCGCCCAGAGTACCGATCGGTACCCAGCACGGGGTTTATATCCTTTGCGAAGGGGTGTGGGGACAAAACAACGCCACATTAGCTCGCATCGAACTCCCATCCGGACGGATCATCCCCGATATCCTCAGCGGTACGGGACTCCTGCTGGGAGACGTGGGTAACGACATGAAGCTGCTCGGCGATACACTCTACGTCGTGGTTTCAGGCTCTCGCAGCGTGGAATGTTTCCGTGCAAGCACTGCGCAATGGATCGGGCGTATCTTGTTGCAGCGCAATCTCTACCCACGCCAACTTTGTCTCGTCAATGATACACTTGGCCTCCTAACGGACCTCTATGGGGATGCTGTTACCGCCATTCACCTGCGTCGGCTTCAAGAACTGCCCCTACGATACACTGTTGGACCGGCGCCGGAGGGGATAGCCTCGCACGGAGACGTGGCCTTCGTCGCCAACAGCGGCTACGGCGACTACCGGAACAGCGAACCCAAAGCAGGGACGCTTTCTGTGCTCTCCTTGCGCCACGGGACCGAAATTGCTACCTTACCAGTAGGACCGAACGTGGTAACGGTGACAATCCACCCGCGGCGGCAACGACTCTACGCCGTATATCTTCACCTGCCGAGTGCATGGCGCATGGATTCCATAGGTGGAATCGTGGAGTATGCACTTCCTACCCTGCAGCGCCAACGAATATGGCATGCTCCAATTAGTGGCTACGATGTTGCTTGGACGTGCACCTACGATACTTTGCTCTTCCTCGGCTCAGAGGGAATCTGGGGCATTGCAGTCACCGACAGCGCTTCCACGGCCCCATTTGTTGTATGGCACAACCCCCAACCCCTTTACGATAACTGGTACACTATTGCTGTTGATACTACAAACAATCTCTGGATTGGGAACGCTCGGACCTTCACTGTTGCTGGCGAAGTACTCCGCGTCCATCGAGAAACGGGTACTGTCCAACGTTTTCCTGTTGGACTCAATCCTGGAACAATCATTTTCTTCTGAGCCAGTAGTACTCCAGTTTGGTGAGAAAGAGTAATGAGCTACGCAACACAGTTTGTTTCGGCCTCCCCGGTCGTGCTTATTGGACTCACAGCAACGGCGGTCATGCTCATAGACGCTCTCTTTCGCCGGAGTACACCCATTAGCTTCTGGAGCACATTCCTGGGATTAGCCAGCGTCTTAATCGCAGGGATTGCAACAATTCCTGCCTCCGGCACAGTGTTCTCCGGCATGCTCTATGTTGGGGGGACAGCCGCACTGTTTGATACGCTGCTATCCATAGCAGGAATCCTTACGCTACTGGCAGCCCGCCCATACCTGCAACGCGAACAACGTGAATACGATGAGTTCTATACCCTCCTTCTCTTCGCCTTAGCTGGTGCTGTGATTTTGGCTCACGCAGCGCATCTGCTGGTCTTCTTCCTCGGCATAGAGCTAATGTCCGTCTCTTTCTATGTACTTGCAGGCTATTTCCGGACGCAATCCCGTTCGGTAGAGGCCGCGCTGAAATACTTCTTATTAGGCGCCTTTGCCACAGGCTT